>NZ_JAMYMV010000015.1:0-100130 GCF_040318715.1 Mesorhizobium sp. M1050
AAGGCCGTTTACCGCGGGGACCAGTTCGAGTTTTCGGTCGTCAAGTGAACTCCAAAATGCCGCAAAAGCCCGAAAGTCTGCTTGCGGATATACATGCGACCTTGTTCGCCATAACCGCAAATGACCGGAAGTGGCGCTGCTTGCTCGTTCCCACCGACGAGAGAAGGGCAACGTTCCACCCACAGAGAAGTTCAGCACACCATCCGGTTCGTGTTCGCGATTTGATCTCCCTTGGCGTTGTTTAGCGGGAAACCAACGCTATGCCCTCATATAGACCGAGGCGGTGAGAACGGCCTTCTTCCTATTCGCTATTCGCTCTCTTAATGTACCGCATCACGACCTGCGCAGCGATCTCTCCGGATGGCTTCTCGGTCGCCATGCGCCGCGTGATCTCGGCGAAGCCTTGCTTCTGCCAGGCCCGCATGCCGCTGTCGGCAAACAGCGCCTCCAATTGCCGAGCCAAATTGTTCGGCTTGACGTACTCATTGTAGAATTCAGGGATCAACGCTCGATCCGAGATCAGATTGGGCAGCAGTGCCGACCAGACCGAAACCATATACGGCGCGACGACGCGCGCGACAGGATCGAGCCGATAGCAGGAGATCATCGGCACACCGGCCAGCGCCAGTTCCAGGGACACCGTCCCGGACGCGATGAGTGCGGCATCGGCTTTGCCGAACGCTTGCCATTTGCGCTGCGGATCGATGATGATCTCAGGCTTTTCATCCCAACGGTTTACCGAGGATTTGACCAGGTCGGCGACATGCGGAACTGTCGGCAGCAACAGCCGCAGGCGGTGCCCGCGCGCGCGCAGCATCGACACGGTTTCGCCAAACGGATCGAGCAGCCGACGCACCTCGCCGCGCCGCGAGCCGGGCAGAACGAGCAGCGTCTTCACGCGGTCCGCAGCAAGGTCGCGCGGCAGGTCCTGTGCCTTGGCCGCGCTGAGCACGCCCGCATCATGCATGAGGCGATGCCCGACATAGGTGCCCAGGGGGCCGCCCAGCCGCTCAAGCTCCTTCACCTCGAACGGCAGGATGCAGAGGATATGGTCGACATAGGGCTTCATCGCCGCCGCCCTGCCCGGCCGCCACGCCCAGACGCTCGGGCAGACATAGTGGATGATCGGGATCGACGGATTGGCCGCACGGACCTTTTTGGCGACGCGCAACGAAAAGTCCGGGCTGTCGATGGTGATGAGGCAATCAGGCTTCTCGTCCGCAACGCTCCTGGCCAGCTCGTTGATCCGCCGCATCAGCCGCGGCAGGTCGCGCAGGATGGCGCTGAAGCCCATGAGGGCGATCTCACCGGCATCGAATGGCGGGACCAGTCCCTGTGCCTGCAAATGGCGACCGCCGAGGCCGACGAGTCGCACGTCGCGCCCGGTAGCCTGCTTGAGCGAACGCACGATGTCGGCACCGAGCAGATCGCCGGACTCCTCGCCGGCAACGATTGCGATCTTCAATGCCCTGTCAACCATTGCGTGGCTCCGTCGCGGCAGGCAGACCAATGACGAACAGACCAAGCGCGTTGGCGCACGCGATGGTTTCCGGGCCTTCGAGAACCAGCGAACGTCCCGCTTCCACGGCAATGCCGGCAAGCCCGGCCGCATGCACGGCTTCGACCGTTTGCGGGCCGATGGAGGGAAGATCCGCGCGCAGTTCCTGACCAGGCTTGGCGCACTTGACCAGGACACCGCGGGTCTTGCCGGCAATACGGCCGTGGCCACGCAGCAGCTTCGCACGGTCGAGCAGTCCTGCTGTTCCCTCGATACCTTCCAACGCGATGGTCCGGCCGCCGACGGCGATCGCCGCCTGGCCAATATCGAGCGCCCCTATGGCCTTTGCCGCCGCAAGGCCGGCCTCGATGTCGCGCCAGTCGGATTTCCTTGGCGAGGCTTTCGTCAGCACGCCTTCGGCAGCGACAAGGTTCGGCACGATCTCATGGGCGCCGACGACCTTTATTCCCCGCGCTTCGAGGCCTCGCGCCAAGACCTTCAGCAGGCCATCATCGCCACGCGCCAGCGCCGCGACAACGACCGGTATCACTGCGAGCAGACCGAGACTTGGATGCAGCTGTGTCAGTCTTGGCCGGCGCTTGATCTCCCCGGCAAGCACCAGATGGGTGATCCGGTGCCGCCGCAGCAACGATATCAGCGAGCCGATGCCTTCCAGAGCGAGGCTTTCATGCTCATACCGGGAGAGCTCCGCCGTGCGGTCGACCTCGCCGTCCATCAGGATGACAAAGGGCGGATAGCCTTGTTCAGCCGAACCGGCCGCGACCTCTACGGGCAGACTGCCACCGCCGGCGATAATGCCGACCCTGGCGCCTGGCGGGAGATCAAGACGCGCTGCCGCTGTCTCAGTCTTCGTCATCGACATCGTCGCCATCGCCGCCCTTGAGCGACGGCACAGCGTAGTGCCGCTTGCCGCGACTGGAGATGAAATCGATGATTTTCATGGCGGTCGGCGAAGACGCGAACTCCGCCTTGGCGAATTCGATGTTCTCGCCAACTGTGCGGGAACGGTCGAAGATCATCCTGTAGGCCTTGCGCAGCACATGGATCTCGGATCTCGGCAGGCCGGAGCGCTTCAGGCCTATGATGTTGAGGCCGCGCAGGCTGGCACGGTTGCCGACCGCGATGGCATAGGGAATGACGTCGCCGACGATCGCCGAGCAGCCGCCCAGAAAGGCGTTGTCGCCGATGCGGACAAACTGATGCACGGCGGTCAGCCCACCGATATAGACATTGTTGCCGACCTCGCAGTGGCCGCCCAGCGTCGCGCCGTTGGCGAACGTCGCGTTGTTGCCCACCACGCAATCATGGGCGATGTGGGCGTAGGCAAGGAAATTGCCATTGTCGCCGACCGTCGTCTCGCCGCGGCTGGAATCGGTGCCGAGATGCATGGTCACGCCTTCGCGGATCGTGCAGTTCTGGCCGATGACCAGGGTGGTGCGGCCGCCCCTGTGCTTGGTGTTCTGTGGTGGGGCGCCCAATGTCGCCATTGGGTAGACCTTGGTCGAAGCACCGATTGAAGTCGCGCCCATTACCGAGATATGACTGACCAGTTCGACGCCGTCGCCGATCACGACATCGGCGCCGACGTGGCAGAACGGTCCGATGCGCACACCGTCGCCGATTTGGGCGCCTTCCTCCACAACGGAAGAAACATGGATGGATGTCTTGATTTTCATAAGCATTCGATCGTCAGTCGCTGGTGACCATCATGGCTGAAATCTCGGCCTCGGCCGCCTTGGCGCCGTCGACCATGGCTTCACAAGCGAATTTGAGCAGATTGCCGCGTTTCTTGATTTTCTTGACATAGATCTTCAACTGGTCGCCGGGGACGACCGGTTTGCGGAATTTGGCGTTGTCGATGGTCAGGAAATAGACCAGCGACGGCTTTTCAGTCCCGAGGCTACGGATGCAGATGGCACCAGCCGTCTGCGCCATCGCTTCGACGATAAGCACACCTGGCATCACAGGCTGCTCTGGAAAATGCCCCTGAAAATGTGGCTCGTTTATGGTCACGTTCTTGATGCCGACGGCGGACTCGTCGCCATCGATGTCGACGATGCGATCGATCATCAGGAACGGATAGCGGTGCGGCAAGAGCTTTATCAGCCCCATAATGTCGACCGCTTCCAGCGTCGTCGACGCGATCATGTCAGCCATTGCCTCCCTCGCCCTTTTTGCGGCTCCTGGCGAGCTTGCGCAGCATGGCTATCTCCCGCATGGCTTCCGCCATCGGCTGTGCCGGATAACCGCCCCAGATCTCGCCTGCAGGGACATTGCTCATAAATCCACTTCTGGCGGCAAGCTTGGCCCCTGTCCCGATGGTTAGGTGATCCGCAAGCCCGACGCCACCGCCCATTGTGACATTGTCACCTACGACCACGGACCCAGAAATACCCGAAAGCCCGGCGATTATGCAATTGCGACCGATGCGAACGTTATGGGCGATCTGCACGAGATTGTCGATTTTGGTACCCTGGCCGATGATCGTATCGGACATGGCGCCGCGATCGACGGTGGTGTTGGAGCCGATCTCGACGTCGTCCTGAATGACGACACGGCCGATCTGCGGCACGCGTTCCGGGCCCTTGGCGCCACCGACGAAGCCAAAACCATCCTGGCCGATCCTGGCACCGCCATGGATGATGACGCGGTTGCCGATCAAGGCATACTGGATGCTGGCGCCGGGACCGACATAACCGTCGCGGCCGATCTGGCAGGATTGTCCGATGACCGCATTGGGCGCGATGACGGTACCGCTGCCGATCGACGCTCCCGGCCCGATGACCGCTCCGGCCTCGACGATGGCACCTGCTTCGACATGCGCGGTCACATCGACATGAGCATGCGGCGAGATACCGGTTTCACTGGTCATCGGTCCCGGCGTCGCCGCCCTCGGAAACAGCAGCCGTCCGACCAGCGCGAAGGCCTGCTGCGGACGGGCATGAACCAGAACGGCCATGCCGGCCGGCGCCTTGCCGGCAAATTCCGCCGGACACAGCACCGCGGCCGCCCGCAGCGACGGCATCAGCGCGGAATTACGCCTGCCGTCGACAAATACGAGCGCATTCTCACCGCCTTCGCTGGCCGGCGCGAGCGCATCGATGAAAATATCGGATTGGCCGGAATCGACAAGCACCGAGCCGGTCAGATTCGCGACTTCGCCCGCCGTATACCGGCGTGATGGCGCGAAGAACACCGGATCGGTCATTCCAGAAGCTATATCCAGCTAGATCGGAACATTTTCTCCCGGACCTTAAAGACCCGGGAGCATCGTTGGCCACCGATCAGAAGCGGGTCGATATGCCGAAGTTGAATTCCTGCACATCGTCGGACGCTTCCTTCTTGACCGGGATCGCATAGTCGATACGGATCGGACCGAACGGCGACGCCCACATAAGGCCGACACCGACCGAGGCGCGCAGCTTCATGTCGACCGACGACTGGTCGACCAAATCGTGGGCGACCTTGCTGCCGTAGAGCGTTGCCGCGTCCGCAAACACCGCGCCGCGCAGGCCGAAACTCTCCGGAACTACCGGCAGCGGGAACTGGGCTTCCGCCGAAGCATTGAAATAGGTGGTGCCGCCCAGGTGGTCGCCCGCACCATCACTGTCGACGGGACCAATGCCACCGTAAGCGAAGCCGCGGATCATTCGGTCGCTGCTCTGGAAGTGATCGAACACGCGCAGATCGCCATCGCCGCCGTAGCCTTCGACATGACCGGCGCCGCCCGAAATAAGCCCGACCAGATCATATTGCTCAGACAACGTCTGGTAGATGCTGCCCCGTCCGGTGATCTTGACGAACTTTGCATCGCCACCGAGACCTGCAACCTCCACAGTCGTGTTGGCGTAGATACCCTCATGCGGGTTCTTCATGTCGTCGATAGTGTTGTAGACCAGCCCCAGGCTGACAGAAGACTTGATCCATGGACTTTGCTCTATGCCATCCAGGATAGCGTCTGAAACCTTGCACTTAAGGGGGTCATAAACGCCATCGGTCACGCAACCATCATCCAGCTTGTATTTCTCTTGCGAGATGTTGTACGCGAGCTGCGTCGAGATGCTGTCCGTGATCGGCAGACCGAAGCGAACGGTCGCACCCGTGGTGTCGCTGTCGTAGTGATCGTAGTTCCGGGTCTGCTTAAAGATGTCGAAGCCGGCAGCGATACGCCGTCCGAGGAAATAGGGCTCGGTGAAGGACAGGCTGTAATCGCGCGAATTCTTGCCGCCGCCTGCCGACACCTTGATGAACTGGCCACGACCAAGGAAGTTGCGCTCGGTGATCGACCCTTCGACGGATGGGCCAGCCGTATCGCCACCGGTCGAATAGCCAGCACCAACCGAGAATTCACCGGTCGACTTCTCGACCACGTCGACCACCAGAACGACCTGGTCAGGCTGCGAGCCCGGAACGGTCGAGATATCGACTTTGTCAAAGTAATTAAGGTTTTCCAGACGCTTCTTCGCGCGCTGGATGAGCACCTGGTTGAAGGCGTCGCCCTCACTGACGTCAAACTCGCGACGGATGACATAATCGCGCGTGCGGTCGTTGCCACGGATCTCGATGCGCTCGATATAGGCTTTGGTGCCTTGGTCGATCGTGTAGACCACCGAAATGGTGTGGTTTTCGAAATTGCGGTCGCCGCGTGGCGTCACCTGCGCGAAGGCATAGCCGGAACCGGCCACCTTCTCGGTCAGGGCAATGATGGAATCCTCGACGTCCTTGGCGTTGTAGACGTCGCCCTTGCGGGTCTCGATCACCGATTCCAGTGCCTTGCCGTCTACTTCCGGGATCGTGCTTTCGACGCTGACGTCACCGAATGTGTAGCGGTCGCCTTCCTGGACGGTAATGGTGACCGTGTACTTGTTCGTCGCGCTGTCGAGTTCGCCGACTGCGGACACGACCTGGAAGTCGGCATAGCCGTGATTGTAGTAGAAGCGGCGCAGCAGTTCCTGGTCGGCGCGCAGCTTGTCCTCGTCATAGACGTCGTCGCGCAGGATGAACGAAACCCACGACGAACGCTTGGTATTGATCACATCCGACAGGCGGCGGCTCGAATAGGCGCTGTTGCCGACGAAATTGATCGCCGCGATTTGCGTACGTTCGCCTTCGGTGATGTTGAAGACCACGTTCACGCGGTTGTCGCCGAGCTGCATGACCTGGGTGGTCACCGTCACATCGTCCCGGCCGATACGTTTGTAGGCAGCCTTGATCGATTCGACGTCGGCATCGAGCGTTGCCTGCGAGAACGTCCCGCGCGGCTTCAGCTGCACCGCCGCCGCAAGCGCATTGTCCTTGAGCTTCTTGTTGTTCTGGAACAGCACCTGGTTGACGACCTGGTACTCGGCAACCTTGACCACCAGGGTCGATCCGACCTGGTTGATCTGCACATCCGAGAACAGGCCGGTGCCGAACAGCGCCTTGATGGCGCTATCAATATCGGAACTGGAGAACGCCTTGCCCGGCTTGATGGTGATGTAATTGCGGATTGTCTCAGCGTCGATACGCTGGTTGCCGCTCACTTCGACTCTGCTGACGACAGCGGCTTCGGCCGCCGATGTGGCAACGAACTGCACTGCGAGAGCGCCTGGCACGACAAGAGCCGCGGACAGGGTCACCGCGGAAGCGGCGCTCAGAAACTTGGATGCTGCCTTCATCGGGCTTAATAACCTTTTCTCGTAGTCCCCACGGCGAGAAAACCGGACGTGCGGTAATTTCCCCTACCGTATTAACCGGATTTTCCCTACACGCAAGGCTTCTGGTTAATTTGTATTTACTTAGCCTTGCGGCGTGGCTTTCGCGTCACTCATATCCCGGTGCATGGTAAACGGCGTCTCAACACCGGCCATGCAGAAGCCGAATTTCTTCATGATTTCAGCATCCAAACAGATCGTTCCAGAAAACGAACCCCATGAAGCACAGCACCAGAAGCAACCCGGCCCGATAGGCCATTTCCATCATCCGTTCCGACACCGGACGGCGAATGACGGCCTCCACCCCGTAGAACAGGAGATGGCCGCCGTCGAGGGGGGGAATCGGCAAAAGGTTGAGAAACCCGATGCCAACCGACAGCATTGCAACCAGCTGCACGAGCCATTCGAATCCCAGTTTCGCCGCCTTGCCGGCCATGTCCGCGATCTTCACCGGGCCGCCCAGCTGACATTTGTCCTCGCGCCCAACGACAAAGCGCTGCAGGAACTGGCCGGTGCGCTGGATGACATGCCCGGTTTCCTGGACGGCCGCTGCAACCGCCCGGACGGGTGTGTAGGTGACGAGCCGCGGCTGGCCGAGTTCCTTGTTGTTGACGACGCCGATCACGGCGACCTTGACCTTGTTGCCGAGCGCGTCTTCCTGTTCCATCAGCCGCGGCGCCGCGGTCACCGTGACCTCCTTGCCGCCGCGCAGCATGACGAAGGTAATGACGTCGTCGGCGCGGCCCGAGACCAGGCGCTGGACGTCGCCAAAGGTTTCGACCTTGTTGCCGTCGACGCTGACGAATCGATCGCCGGGCAGGATGCCGGCCTTCGCCGCCGGGCTGTCGGCCGTCACCTCGGCCACCATCGGCTCCGCGACATAACGGCCATAGGCAGTGAACAGCACGGCAAAGACGACGATCGTCAGCAGGAAATTGAACACCGGCCCGGCCACCACTGTTGCCGCGCGCTTCCAGATCGGCTGCGTGTGAAAGGCGACCTTGCGCTCCTCCTCCGTCAGGGTCTTGAGTTCTTCCGTCGAGGGCTGGCTCGAGGTGGCGCTCATGTCGCCGACGAATTTGACATAGCCGCCAAGCGGTATCGCGCAGAGTTTCCAGCGCGTGCCGTGGCTGTCGTTGAAGCCGAAGAGTTCGGGACCGAAGCCGATCGAGAAGGCCTTGACACCGATGCCGCACCAGCGCCCGACAAGGTAGTGGCCCATCTCATGGACGAATACGACCACGGTCAGCACGAAGAGGAACGGCACCAGCGTGCCGAGGACAAAGCCTTCTGTGCTGAAAAGCGCGTGAAGAATCTCGTTCAAGACCAACCCTCAAATTCTTCCACGGCGCGGATTGCGCCGTGACTGTGACACCAATCCGGGCGAATCCAAGGCGCATCGCGCATCGGACCTGAAATGACACCACTCAAACGGGAAACAGACCCTGCGCCGGATGATCGGCGGTCGCCGAAATCCAGCCAATGACGTATAGGGCGAAAGCCGCCGCGACAAGCCCATCGACGCGATCCATCACGCCACCATGGCCTGGGATCAGCGTACCCGAATCCTTGCGGCCGTGGCGGCGTTTGACCCAGGATTCAAACAGGTCCCCGGCCTGTGAGACAATTGACAACACGAGCGCCACCAGGCTGAGCAACGCCAGGTTGCCGACACCGGCAATGGCGCCGAGGATCAGCCCCGCGACGACGCCTCCGACAGCGCCGCCGAGCGCGCCGCTGCGTGTCTTGCCAGGTGAGATCGCCGGCGCCAGCTTCGGGCCTCCAACCGCACGGCCAACGAAATAGGCAAAGATATCAGTGGCCCAGACGACCGCGAACAGGAACAGGATGGCGACAAGGCCTGAACGGTCACCGTCGCGCAGCAAGGCGAGCGACAGGCCTGAAACGGCAGCATAGGCAAGACCGCTCGCGTCCCATTGCCCGGCCTTGCGAATCGATGCGGCAATCGCCGTTGTGGCAACCATGACCACGACAAATGGCAACAGCCAGGACGCGCCAAGGCCGCCAATCAAGGCGCCAATGAAGACAACCAGCAGCGCTTCCGGCAGGAAACCCAGACCCGTGGCCCCGGCCGGGCGCGACATGCGGGTCCATTCATAGAAGATGACCCCAGCGATCACGGAGCACAGCAAGCGGAACGGCAGACCGCCGAGCCAGGTCAAGCCAAGGGTGATGATGGCAAGCACGATCGCCGAAATGACGCGCAGCCGGAGATTGCTCATCCCGCGGCCGGTCGCGAAGCGACGTCCTGGGCTCCAAGTCCGCCGAATCGGCGTTCGCGGCCGGCAAATTCACGCAAGGCTTCGGCAAGATGCTCGCGGCTGAAGTCGGGCCAATAGCAAGGCAGGAAGACGAGCTCGCTATAGGCGGCCTGCCACAAAAGGAAATTCGACAGCCGGAGCTCGCCGCTGGTGCGGATGACCAGCTCGGGGTCGGGAATGCCATGCGTGTCGAGAGCGCCGGCAAAGCTTTCGGCAGATATCGCCTCGCTGTCGAGTTCGCCACGCGCCACTGCCGAAGCAAGCTTGCGCGCCGCGCGCACGATCTCGTCGCGTCCGCCATAGTTGAAGGCGATCACCAGCGTCAGCGATTCATTGGCTGATGTCAGCGATTCGGCCTCGTCGAGCAGCCCCCTGATGTCGGGCTGCAGCCCTGCCCTGTCGCCGATGATTCTGATCCGCACGCCACTCTGGTGCAGTTCGGCCAGGTCCCGGCGGATGAACATTTTCAGGAGGCCCATCAGGTCGCTGACCTCGGACTTCGGCCGCGACCAGTTCTCCGACGAGAACGCATAGACGGTCAGGTAGGAGATGCCGAGCCCGGGTGCGGCGCGCACCGTCTTGCGCAGCGCCTCGACGCCGGCACGATGGCCCGCAAGACGAGGCATGCCGCGCGCCTTGGCCCAGCGTCCGTTTCCGTCCATGATGATCGCGACATGCGCGGGCGTTGCCATGTTCTCGCTTTCGGGTCAGCCTATGGCCACGACCCTAAACCTGCATGATTTCAGCTTCCTTATCGGAAAGCAGGTGGTCAATGGTGCTGATCGTCTCGTCGGTAAGTTTCTGGACCTGGTCCGAGCGCTTGCGCTGATCGTCTTCGCTGATCTCGCCGTCCTTCTCCGCCTTCTTCAGGAAGTCCATGCCGTCGCGGCGCACATGGCGCGCGGCGACCCGGGCATTCTCGGCATAGGTGTGCGAGATCTTGACCAGTTCCTTGCGGCGCTGTTCGTTGAGTTCGGGCAGTGGAATCGTGAGATTGGTGCCGTCACCGATCGGAGTAACACCATATTGGGATGCGGGGTGGGCGGGGTCGCCCGCCCAGACCATCGACTTGTCCCAGACCGATACCGAGATCATACGAGGCTCCGGCACCGAGACGTTGGCGACCTGGTTGATCGGCATCGTGGTGCCATAGGCCTGCACCTGGACCGCATCGAGCAGATTGCTGGAGGCGCGACCGGTCCGCAGCGAAGCCAGATCATGCTTGAACGCTGCGATTGCTCCATCCATGCGCCGCTTGAGATCGTCGTACTCACCACTCATCTTAATCTCCTCGACCCGTCTGACGCGGGTTCACTGCTTCGGGCCGTGTTCGAGCCTGCTTCCCTTTCTTCGGGATCAGGCCCGGGTCAATCGTCTGTGACGACCGTGCAGCGGCCGCCGCCCCTTAGAATATCGCCGAAACCACCTTTTTCGTGGATCGAATAGACGATTATCGGAATGTTGTTTTCGCGCGCAAGTGCAATCGCTGCCGTATCCATGATGGAAAGGCCGCGATTTATGACTTCGCCATGGCTGATGCGCTCGAAACGTGTTGCATTTGGGTCCTTCTTCGGGTCCGCCGAGTAGACCCCGTCGACCTGGGTGCCCTTGAACAGCGCGTCGGCGCCGATTTCAGCCGCGCGAAGTGCGGCGGCCGAATCAGTGGTAAAGAACGGATTGCCGGTGCCGCCGGCAAAGATCACCACCTTGCCCTGATTCATGTAGCTGGTCGCCTGGCGCTGCGAAAAACTCTCGCAAAGCTCAGGCATGGCGATAGCCGAAAGCACCACGGCGTCGACACCGATCTTGTTCAATGACGTGCGCAGCGCCAGCGAATTGATGACCGTCGCAAGCATGCCCATGTGGTCGCCGGTGACACGGTCGCCGCCCTTGGAAGCAACGGCCACGCCACGAAAGATATTGCCGCCGCCGATGACGACGCCGACCTCGATGCCCAGTGCACGCGCCTCGGCGATGTCGCCGGCGATGCGATCGACGACCGAAACGTCGATGCCGAAATGCTGTTCGCCCATCAATGCTTCGCCCGACGCTTTCAGCAAGACACGTCGGTAGAGGGGCTTCACCGTCATCTGGTCCTCGTCATTTGCGTGTGGCGCGCTCCGGGTGGCAACCCTCGCGCAGTCACCGCCCCGAACAATCGCGTTCCGATACACGAAGGGCGCCCCGCAGCCCCCCGCCCCCCGGCCGGCAAATTGGTGGTAACCAGCCGGATCGATCAGTCGGCGGACACGCTGGCTGGCTCGCCCTCGACAAGCACCGGCGATGCGTAGCCGGAGGGCTTGTCGCCGGTTGCGGCACCGCCTGCGACGCGCGCCTGTATCTGCGGCCCGAAATAGGAATAGGGAAACGACGCGGGCGTTCTGCTGACCGAATCCAGCCGGTCGCGAAGCCCTGGCGGAATCTCGAAGTCCAGCGCGCCAAGATTGTCCTGTATCTGGGCCAGCGTGGTCGCACCAATGATGACGGTGGCGATCCCCGGCTGCGTCGCCACCCAGTTGAGCGCGACCTGTGGCATGCTGCGGCCGAGCTCGGATGCAACCTTCTCGAGTTCGGCCACGATGGCCCAGTTACGCTCAGTGAATTTCTGGAAGCCCGGATGCGTCGAATTGCGGAACCCGTCAAGCCGGCCCACATTTCCGGCCCGGGCCGGCCGATACTTGCCGCTGAGCAGCCCGCTGGCGAGCGGGCTCCAGACCATGATGCCGGCGCCATGGCGCGTGCCGAAAGGCACGAACTCGTTCTCGATCGCGCGTTCGGCCAGGGAATATTCGAGTTGCAGGGCCGAAACCGGCTCATATCCGCGCAGTTCGGCAATCGTCTGCGCGCGCCCCGCATACCAGGCCGGCACATCGGACAGGCCGACATGGCGCACCTTGCCCATCCGCACCAGGTCATCCAGCGTACGCATGACCTCTTCGGCCGGCGTCAGCCTGTCCCACACATGCATGAGATAGAGATCGATATAGTCAGTGCCCAACCGCTTCAGTGAGGCATCAACCGCCCGCATAATGTTCTTGCGGCCGTTGCCGCCGGCATTCGGATTGCCCGGCTGCATGTTCATGGTGAACTTGCTGGCGATCACCGCGGTGTCGCGCAAACCTCGCTCGGCGATGAATTCGCCAAGCCAGGCTTCGGCCGTGCCGCCAGTGTAGAGGTCCGCCGTATCCAAGAAATTTCCGCCCGCCTCGACATAGGCGTCGAACATGGCGCGGGCCGTGTCCCTGTCTGCTCCCCAACCCCATTCCTTGCCGAAAGTCATCGTGCCGAGCGCCAGCCGGCTGACCCTGAGGCCGCTGTTGCCGAGCGTGTAATAGGTCATGGTCATGATCGTCTTCCAATGCTTGCTGGTGAATGCCGCGGCGTCACTGGCCCGCCGTGTCATTGCCCGGGGTTGCCTTGACCCACGGGTTGCCGCGCTCATGCGTCATGTGGAACGCGAAGCCGTCGACCTTCCAGCCGGCGGCGGAGCGCGTCAAGTGATGCTCATAGGTGCCCCAGACTTCCCAAAGCGGGTCGCCATTGCCCTCCATCCGGTTCCAGGCATAGCCGTTCGAACGGACCGTCGCCGTGTTCGCCTGGAGAGCGACCTGATGGTTGGTGCGCAGATGCAGGCTTGTCTTGCTACCCTTGAGGTTGCCGGCCCAGGCGCCGATCAGGTCGTCGGAGGCGATGTTGGCCGCCGGCTGCCCGGACAGGCTGCTGAAATCGGCGGTGACCCGATCCGCGAAATAGCTGCGCGCCAGTTTCCAGTCCTGCGCGTCGACGGCGCGGTCGATGCCATCGGCTATCCGGATGACCGTGCGTTCGTCCGCTAGCGCCTGCCAACCGGAAGGTTCCGCCCCGCCGGTATCAATGGGCGCCAGCGCCATGCCTGCCGCGAACGTTACGTGCTTCAACGCATTCATGTCTCTCCTCCTTGATGCCATCAGCCGATCGCCAAAGTGTGGGCGCCGATGTGTTGGCGACAATGTAGACCACTGACTCGGCGTCGATAAGATTGCATTGTTCGCAAAGACTATGCGATATTGCTCATGAATGGACCGCGATCTCCTCATACATTTGCCTGTGATCGTTGCCGTTGCCCGGCGCGGCGGGTTCGCGCTTGCGGCGGCCGAACTCGGCATGAGCCCGTCAGCGGTCAGCCATGCCGTGCGGCTGGTCGAGGAGCGTATCGGCCAGCCCTTGTTCGCACGCACGACGCGCAGCGTTTCGCTGACCGAAGCCGGAAAGGCGTTGGTGGAGACCGCGGCCCCTGCCCTTCAGGATATTGGTGAACGGATCGACCGAATCCGCAGCGTCAAGGGCAGGCCCTCCGGCCTGCTCAGGATCAACGCCTCCACCATCGCGATTCCATTGGCGGTGACGCCTGTCGTCGCGGCGATGGCCGAGCGCTATCCGGACGTTACGGTGGAGATTTTCGCAGACCAGGGGCTGGTCGACATCGTCGGCGAAGGCTTTGATGCCGGCATCCGGCTGGGCGAGATGATCGCGCAGGACATGGTGGCTGTGCGGCTCACGCCTCCGTTCAAAGCCGTCATCGTCGCCTCTCCCGACTATATCGGACGCCGCGGCCGTCCTCGTTGCGTCGCCGATCTCGCCAACCACAATTGCATCGGCTACCGGCTTGTCCGCTCCGGTGCCCTCTATCGCTGGGATTTGACCGAAGATGGCGAGGATGTCGTCATGGAGACCGGCGGTACGGCCATCGTCACGGATTCGCTCGCGGCGATTGACCTGGCGCTTGCCGGAGTGGGCCTTGCCTATATGTTCGAGCCGCTGGCGCGCGCCGATCTTGCGGCCGGCCGCCTGGTGCAGGTTCTGCCGCAGTCGGCAATCGAGGAACCCGGCCTTTTCCTCTATTTCCCGCGCCGGGCGGCGATGGCGCCGAAACTGCGGGCCTTTATCGACACCGCACAAGAAATCGGCCGGACATCCCTGCGGACATCCGGCCGAAAAACGCTTTCGGAATAAAGCGGTAGGAAGTTACTTCTTGACCGCGGCCGCGACTTCCGCCGCGAAATCGGTCTCTTCCTTCTCGATGCCCTCGCCCAGCGCAAAGCGCAGGTAAGCCGTGATCTTGGCCGGCGCGCCGATGTCCTTCTCGGCATCCTTCAGCGCCTTCTCGACGGTGATGTCGGGATTGAGCACGAAGGCCTGCTTCAGGAGCACGACCTCCTCGTAGAACTTGCGCAGACGGCCTTCGACCATCTTCTCGATGATCGCTTCCGGCTTGCCGGATTGGCGTGCCTGGTCGGAGAAGATCGCCTTCTCGCGTTCGACCGCGGCCGGATCGATCTGCTCAGCGGTCAGCGCCATCGGATTGGTGGCGGCAACATGCATGGCGACCTGACGAGCGAAAGCATGCGCTGCATGCTCGTTGCCGGTGGTCTCGATGGCAACCAGAACGCCGAGCTTGCCGAGACCATCGGCAACCGCGTTGTGGACGTAGGTCGCGACGGCGCCATGCGGAACGGTCAGCTTGGCCGAACGGCGGAAGCCCATGTTCTCGCCAATGGTGCCGACAGCGTCCTTGATGGTGTCGGCAACCGACTTGTCCGAACCCGGATACTTTGCGGCAGCCACAGCCTCTGTCGTGCCATAGGCCAGGGCAACCTTGGCAATTTTGGCGACGATTTCCTGGAACGCGGCATTGCGGGCAACGAAGTCGGTCTCGGAATTGACTTCTACGACGGCAGCCTCGCGAACGCCGGAATCGACGCCGATCAGGCCTTCAGCCGCGGTACGTCCAGCCTTCTTGTCGGCCTTGGAAATACCCTTCTTGCGCAGCCAGTCGACGGCTTCTTCCATGTTGCCGTTGGTCTCGGTCAACGCCGCCTTGCAATCCATCATGCCCGCGCCGGTCAAGTCGCGGAGTTCTTTGACCTGTGCAGCCGAAATGCTCATTGTCGCCTCTTTGGTTTTAAATGCACCGACGCACCATCGATATTCGATGATGCGTCTGTTTAGCGTGCCAAAATATGAGAAAGATGAAGGCCGCAACCGGCCTTCGCTTGTCAAGCTTCGGGGGCTTCCGACGCCGGGGCCGGGGCCGGCTCGAGCGCCGGCTCGACCGGGGCTTCGACCGAAGCGCCGATGTCGATACCGAGCGCGCCTTGCTGGCGGGCGATGCCGTCGATGGCAGCCTTGGCGATCAGGTCGCAATAGAGCTGAATGGCGCGGGCCGCGTCGTCATTGCCGGGGATCGGGAAGTCGATCTTGTCCGGATCGCAGTTCGAATCGATGATGGCGACGACCGGGATGCCGAGACGCTTGGCCTCGAGGATGGCGATCGCTTCCTTGTTGGTGTCGATGACGAACATCAGGTCGGGCGTCGAGCCCATGTCCTTGATGCCGCCCAGCGCCTTGTCGAGCTTCTCGCGCTCGCGATCGAGGTTGAGGCGCTCCTTCTTGGTCAGGCCCTGGGCCTCGCCGGCCAGCATCTCGTCGAGCTTGCGCAGGCGCTGGATCGAATTCGAGATCGTCTTCCAGTTGGTCAGCATGCCGCCGAGCCAACGCGAGTTGACATAGTACTGAGCCGAACGCTGTGCCGCATCGGCGACGATGTCGGACGCCTGGCGCTTGGTGCCGACGAACAGCACGCGGCCGCCTTTGGCGACAGTGTCGGAAACCTGCTTCAGCGCCTGGTGCAGCAAAGGCACCGTCTGCGAGAGGTCGATGATGTGGATGTTATTGCGTGCGCCGTAGATATAGGGCGCCATCTTCGGGTTCCAGCGGTGGGTCTGGTGGCCGAAGTGAATGCCAGCTTCCAAAAGCTGGCGCATGCTGAAATCAGGCAGTGCCATTCAAAGTTCCTTTCCGGTTAGCCTCCACGGACACAGGCATTTTTGGACTTTGTCCTCGAACGCCACCGGAGGTTTCAGCCGGATTTCTCCCGGGCAGACACCAAAGTCCGTGTGTGGAATGAGCGCGCATATAGAGGGGATACGCGACAAACGCAAGCCGTGTGGCGCTTCACGCTCAGCGTGCGGCAATCAGCGCCCCGGTGCCGATCATGGCACTGCCGGCAAACCGGTTCATCAGTCGCATGCGCCTCGGCGTCCTGAACCAGCCCGAAGCCCTGCCCGCGAGCGCAGCATAGAAACCCATAGTGAGGATGTTGACGCTGATCACGACCAGGATCACCAGCAGGCCGTCGGCAAGGGTCATGGTGTCGAGGTTCAGGATCAGCGGCATGATCGAGGCGTGGAACAGGATCGCCTTCGGATTGCCGAGTGCAATAGACGCACCGAGGAAGAACGACCGCGACAATCTTGCCTGCGTCGCCTGCGGCTCATTCGATTGCGCGGCAGCGCGCCACATCCTGACGCCGAGAAAGATCAGATAGGCAGCACCCGCATATTTCAGCAACAGGAAAATCCATTCGAACGTCTGGGCCAGCGCCACCAGTCCGAGCAATGCCAGTGTGACCAGCACGGCATCGCCGGCGGCAACACCGACTCCGGCCATGAACGCGCGAAGGAACCCGCGCGACACGCCGTTGGTGATGACCGCGAACATCGCCGGTCCCGGCGTCGCGGCGGCAAGAGTGATCGCAGCGCAGTAAGTCAGAAATGCTGTCAGCGTCACGATCGGACCTTTCCCTTCGGCACCCGCACCCGCCGAAAGATCGCGACGATCTCCTCGCGGCTGCATTCGATGGCGCCGAGCCGCACCGCACGGTCGCGCTCGAAGCCGGTTATGTCATAATGCGGCGCCGATGTCTTCGGCGGCCCCTGGTAGGATGAACGCTTGATCGCCAGTTCCGCGGCGAAGCGATGCAGTTCGTCGGTGTCGTCGGCCAACAGATGGCACCAGCGATGGCCAGCCCAATTCCAGATCGCTGCGTCGACATAGACTGCCATGAAGCTTGCTGTCTGCCTTCCATCTTTCACGACAGTCGGCCACATGGCCCGTCCGGATGTCAGTGACGATAGAATGGATTCGGATAGAAAATGAAGCTGCCTTTGGCCGCAAGCTCGGTCACCGTGCTGGTGACGGTTTCCTGCATGCGACGGTGCAGTTCGGCAACCGCATCATCGATCGAGCCCGCATACGCATGCAGGCCCAGCGCCTCCGGCACCCGGATGTGGGCGCAACGCGGCCCGGCCGGCTGCGGAACGAACCGGTTCATCGTGTCACGTAGTCCGTTCCGGCAATAGTCGTTGCGGATCCGCTTCAGATGTTCGGCGATCTCCTCCTGGGTGATGCGCGGGTTGGCCGACGCCCAGGTCCCAACGCGTTGTAGCCTCTGAATGGTGTCGGCGAGCGCGCGAACCTCCTTTTGCCCATCGGCATCGCCGGCTTTTTCGCGCTGCCAGCGACGCGCCCGACGCAGAATTTCGGCGGTATCGATGCTGGCAGTGTCGGCCGAGATGCTCTCCCTGAGCCGGTGGCCGAGCTCGGTGACCAACGCCTTCCGGCGCTCGGCATATGTCGCGCCTTCGTCGGATTGTATGCCGCAGGCGGCTTCATCGCGGGTCAGCAGCGTCGAATAGACATGGTGGACGCGCTGCGGCAGTGTGTCGGTCGCCTGGCGTTCCATCTTCAGGCTTTTCTCGACATAGGCGCATTCCTTCGCCAGCGCCGCTTCGACATTCCCGGTGAAGGCGAGCTTCCAGACGACCGGCGCGATCCAGACCCTGAAATCCGGATCCGTGGCCCGGCCGCGCCGGAGAGCCTCAAGCCCCATCTCGACGGCACCCGGCAGCAGCGGCGCAACGACATTGGCATGCCAGCCGACGCCGCCTTCGGGATGCAGCAGCACGCCATGGCCCTTCAAGGCCCAGGCGACGGAGTGTTCCTTGGCTGCCCCGCTGTTGCCCGGAATCTGGGCGATCAGATTGTTGGCCAGCCAGAATTTCTGCATAATTCTACCGAGACCGTTGACGACGCCATTCGTCGCCCATGACGCAGTGAGCGGGCTGACCTGCGAGACGATCTCCTTGTCGATCATCCAGTCGGTGAAGAACTCGGGGTGATTGGGCGTGATGAAGGTCGCCTTCCCCGTCCCGCAACTGGCCTTCAGCCGCTCAAGGTCGGCGTCGGGCAAGTCGATATGGCGGACATTGGAGACGCCGCGCAAACCGGCCAGGCGGTTGAACGGCAACAGATCGCGAAATCCGGGAATGCCGCGCAGCATGACGATCCGGTTAACGGATGTCATGGCCCTGATCAGTAACCGGCTAGGTCTCGGCGCAATGAAGACATCGATCTTGCTCAAGCTGCTCCCCCTTGCGCTTGGATGCTGAGGGAGAGGTTGAGAGAAGATTGCGGCACGTTCAAGTCGTTCGCCAAGAACACGGCATGTCGTGGTTAATCAACTGGCGAGATGAAACACTATTTGGCCGGGCAGGCTTTCGTCTGGTCGAACAGCGACAGGTTGACCAGCTTGCCCGTCATCGAGAAGTCGCCATAGTCCATGGTGAGATCGCGGGTGATGCCGTTCTCATGTAGTTTGAAGCTGATGCGGTATTCCGGCACCTCTTCGCCTGTCTTGCCGGTGTCATCGAAATAGGCGATGTCGACCGGCCAGTACTTTTCGGTGGCGAGCTTCGCCAGTGCCGGAGCCTCCGGATCGGCCTTGTCGGCATCGGTTTTCTTGCCTACGACGACGGTGGTGGTCATCACCTTGTTGGCATCTTCGGATCCGTCGAACAGGTTGGTTTCGTAGAAGTTCTCGCCCTTTTCGGCCTTGCCGATCAGTTCGACCAGATGCTGGGTCGGGAACTGGGTGGTCGATAGCTCGACGCTGTTCTTTTCCGGCTTGTCGATATCCACCTTCAGGCCCGTGGTCTCTTTCGTGGCGATGCCCTTGACCTCCTTGTCGAGGTTCTGATCGACGAAGGACTTCGTCACGAACGAGAATGTCTTGCCTTCGGCGTCCTCGAAAGTGGTTGTCTGCTGGTCGGTCAGCCTGGTGTTGTCGGCGGTCACGATCTGGGTCACGAAACGGAATTTCACCGTATAGCCTTCACAGGCAGAGCCGTTGAACTCATAGACCATGCGACCGGATATGCCTGTGATGCCGGACTGATCGGACGCCTTTTTCAAGGTAAGGTCGTAGACGGCGCGGTGGGCTTGCAGCGCCGGCGCGGCAAAGGCCGGGCCGATCGAGAAGATCCCCGACAACAGGACGGCATGGAATGCAAGGCGCGCTGCGCGCATAAGGTACTCCGATCGTCGCGGCTGATGGCATGCCGCAGGGAAAGATGGTCCAGCTTAAAAAAAGTCATGGCGGAAGCGAGGCAAAAATAGCAATTTCGGCCCGGCCAGCGCGGCGTCACCAAGCAATAGGGAAATACCATGAGTGAAACAATCGAAAAGCGGCTAAGCGATCTGGGCGTGACGCTTCCTGTCGCCGCCGCGCCCGCCGCCAACTACGTGCCCTATTGCAGGACCGGCAATTTGCTGTTCACCGCCGGGCAGTTGCCGCTCAAGGATGGCAAGCTGCAGGCGAGCGGACTGCTTGGCCGCGATGTCGACACGGCAGGCGGCAAGGACGCGGCAAAGCACTGCGCGATCAACATCCTGGCGCAGGCCAAGGCAGCGCTCGGCGACCTCGAGAAAATCCGCCGGCTGGTGAAGATCACCGTTTTCGTGGCTTCGACACCTGAGTTTGTCGAACAGCATCTGGTTGCCAACGGCGCCTCCGATTTCCTGGTTGCGGCCCTCGGCGAACGCGGAAAGCATTCACGCTCGGCCGTCGGTACCGCCTGCCTGCCGCTTAATGCCGCAGTGGAAATTGAAGCCGTCTTCGAAGTCGAATGAGCCAGAGGACAGATATGACCGACCTATCCTGGCTGACCGCCCGGCCCGTCGCCCATCGCGGCTTTCACGACATGAACAAGAAGCGCTGGGAAAACACGCTTTCCGCCTTTGCGGCCGCGGCCGAGCGTGGCTATGCCATCGAATGCGACGTGCACCTGTCGTCTGACCGCGTTCCCGTCATCATCCATGATGGCGATCTCAAGCGCCTGACCGGCCAGGACGGCTTCGTCTGGCAGCGCAGCGCGGCGGAACTGGCGGCGCTCAAGATCGGTGGCACGGCGGACCATGTGCCGACGCTGCAGGAAGTGCTCGACCTGATCGATGGCCGCGTACCGCTGGTGGTCGAACTGAAGGGCGTGCCAGGCTATGACGAAGGCTTGGTGGCAAGCGTCGGCAAGATGCTCAAGCGCTACAAGGGCAAAGCCGCGATCATGTCGTTCGACCACTGGCTGATCCGCGATTTCCCGAAGGACGCGCCGGGTATCCCGGGGGGACTCACCGCCTACGGCAACGACGTCAGGTTGATCGAAGCGCATTTCGCCATGCTTGCGCACGAGATCGCCTTCACCTCCTATGCCGCTGGTGACCTGCCGAACCGGTTCGTCAGCTTCGTGCGTGAAAAGCTGAAAATGCCTGTCATCACCTGGACCGTACATGACCAGCCGGCTGTCGACCTGACCTTCAGATACGCCGACCAGATGACATTCGAAGGGTTCGAACCCGATCTGGTCAAAGTCGCCTGCGGGACTGAAACGTGACTTGTACCGAACCGGACGGAGCTTAAATAAGCCTCATGGATCAAGGCGACGAGGGCGATGGCCAAACAGCAAATGCGGACTATTCGATCCGCATCGCAGCGGGCATCGGCGCTTTCACCTGCGATGAATGGAACAGCCTCGGTGGGACCACGCGCGGCGACGCAGAAGACGGCTACAACCCACTCGTTTCATTCGCTTTCCTGAGCGCGCTTGAGGAGTCCGGCTGCGCCGTGCGGCGCACCGGTTGGCAGGGCCACCATCTCAGGCTGGAGGATGGGCAAGGCACGTTGCTCGGTGCGGTTCCCTGCTATCTCAAGTCGCACAGCCAGGGCGAATATGTCTTCGATCATGGCTGGTCGGATGCCTTCGAGCGGGCCGGCGGCCGTTACTATCCCAAACTGCAAAGTGCTGTGCCGTTCACGCCGGTCACTGGCCCTCGCCTGCTGGTCAGCAAGGGCGAGGACAGCGCCACGGTGAAGGCCGGTCTCGCGGCGGGTCTGAAAGCGGTCACGCAAAAACTCGGCGTCTCTTCCGCGCATGTCACCTTCGCGCAAGAGAGCGACGTGAAGGTGCTGGAAGCGGCAGGTTTCCTGCACCGCACCGACCAGCAATTCCATTTCTTCAATGAAGGCTTTTCAACCTACGACGATTTCCTCGCCACCCTTGCCTCGCGCAAGCGAAAGGCGATGAAGAAGGAAAGGCGCGAGGCGCTTGCAGATGGCATTTCGATCGACCGGCTGACCGGCAAGGATATCACCGAGAAGGCCTGGGACGATTTTTACGCCTTCTACATGGACACCGGCAGCCGCAAATGGGGCCGCCCCTATCTCAACCGGCAGTTCTTCTCGCTGATCGGCGAGCGCATGGCCGACGACATCCTGCTGGTAATGGCCAGGCGCGACGGGCGCTACATTGCCGGCGCCATCAATTTCATCGGCTCCGATGCACTCTATGGCCGCAACTGGGGCTGCATCGAGGATCATCCCTTCCTGCATTTCGAGGTCTGCTACCATCAGGCGATCGACTTCGCCATCGAGCGCAAGCTGAAAGTGGTCGAGGCAGGCGCGCAAGGCGAGCACAAGCTGGCGCGCGGCTACCGGCCGGTGACCATGCATTCCGCGCACTACATCGCCCATCCCGGCCTGCGCAACGCCGTTGCCGACTATCTCAGGCGCGAACGCCATGAGGTGGAGCGGATGAGCGAATATCTCGAAGAGCATACCCCGTTCCGCAAGGATTTGGAGGAGTAGCGACCCGGCTGCCCGGAGGGGCAGGATCGACGATCGTCTTGCCGATTTTCGACCGCTTCGCTACACCACAGTCACAATCGGGAGCATTTGCCATGGCTGAAACCGCCTATGACACCGACAACATCTTCGCGAAGATCCTGCGCGGCGAAATACCCTCGCACCGCGTCTACCAGGATGATGCGTTCATAGCTTTCATGGATGTGATGCCGCAGGGGCCTGGCCATACGCTTGTGGTGCCAAAGGTGCCGTCGCGCAACCTGCTCGACGCCGATCCGTCAATTTTCGGTCCGCTCTTCGCGGTCGTTCAGAAAGTGGCGCAGGCGGTGAAAAAGGCCTTCGGCGCCGACGGCGTCACCGTCATGCAGTTCAATGAGCCGGCCTCGGGCCAGACCGTTTATCATCTCCATGTGCATGTCATCCCGCGCTTCGACGGCATCCCGCTGAAGCCACACACGGGCGCGATGGAAAAGCCGGAGGTGTTGGCCGAAAACGCAGAAAAGATACGAGCAGCGCTGCAAGGCTGACGCCGCAATCGCCGACAAACTGGAACAGTTTTAGTCGGGCTGAGCCAATCGCTCGATCGCACTCGGCCGTGCGATGCCTTGCTCCAGCCGCCGGCAGCGCTATGGCCGCACGCCTCTTCATGATGATTCGACCGGGCAGCGAACACCGACAAGCAGCTCCGCTCCAATGAAAAAAGCCCCGTCTCCGGGGCTTTTTTCATTTTCATCAAGGTCAGTTCTTTCTGGGCAGTTGCGGCACGAGGCTGCGCTTGCCGCCGTCCTTGCCTTTGGCTTCGGGCTTCTGAGCCACCAGCTTCTTGGCCGCGGGCTTTTTCGCCACGGCCTTTCTGGGCTTCGGCGTTTCTTCCGGCTCTTCCTTCTTCGGCTTCACCGGCGCCTCGTCGGCGAGCGATTCGAGCTTCAGACCGGTTTCGCCGGTTTCCTTCTTCTCGACGGTGACGCGCACCGTGCCGCCCTTCTTGAGCTTGCCGAACAGCACCTCGTCGGCCAGCGGCTTCTTGATGTGCTCCTGGATCACCCGGCCGAGCGGCCGCGCTCCCATGCGCTCGTCATAACCCTTGTCGGCGAGCCAGGCGATCGCATCCGGCGACAGGTCGAAGGTGACGCCACGCTCGGAAAGCTGGGCCTCGAGCTGCATGACGAACTTCTGCACCACCTGATGGATAACCGGTACCGGCAGCGAGCCGAACGGGATGATCGCATCGAGACGATTGCGGAACTCCGGCGTGAACAGGCGGTTGATCGCCTCGACATCGTCGCCTTCGCGCTTGGTCGAGCCGAAGCCGATCGCCGCGCGCTGCGCATCCGACGCACCCGCATTGGTGGTCATGATCAGGATCACATTGCGGAAGTCGATCTGCTTGCCGTTGTGGTCCGTCAGCTTGCCGTGGTCCATTACCTGCAACAGGATGTTGAACAGGTCCGGATGCGCCTTCTCGACTTCGTCCAGCAACAGCACGCAGTGCGGATGCTGGTCGACGCCGTCGGTCAAAAGACCGCCCTGGTCGAAGCCGACATAGCCGGGAGGCGCGCCGATCAGCCGCGATACGGTGTGACGTTCCATGTACTCCGACATGTCGAAGCGGATCAGCTCGACGCCGAGAGAGGCGGCCAACTGCTTGGCCACTTCGGTCTTGCCGACGCCGGTCGGGCCGGAGAACAGGTAGGAACCGATTGGCTTTTCCGGTTCACGCAGGCCCGCACGCGCCAGCTTGATGGCCGAGGTCAACGCGGTGATCGCGGTGTCCTGGCCATAGACGACGCGCTTCAGCTCGATATCGAGGCCTTGCAGCACCTTCTCGTCGTCGGCAGAAACCGTCTTCGGCGGTATGCGCGCCATGGTGGCGATCGTGGCTTCGATCTCCTTGATACCGATGGTCTTCTTGCGCTTGGATTCCGGCACCAGCATTTGCGAGGCGCCGGTCTCGTCGATCACGTCGATCGCCTTGTCCGGCAGCTTGCGGTCGTTGATGTAGCGCGCCGACAGCTCCACCGAGGCCTTGATCGCCTCGTTGGTGAACTTCACCTTGTGGAATTCCTCGTAGTAGGGCTTCAGGCCCTTCATGATCGCGATGGCGTCCTCGATAGTCGGCTCGTTGACGTCGATCTTCTGGAAGCGTCGCACCAGGGCGCGGTCCTTCTCGAAGAACTGGCGGAATTCCTTGTAGGTGGTCGAACCGATGCAGCGGATCGCACCCGACGACAAGGCCGGCTTCAACAGGTTCGACGCGTCCATGGCGCCGCCTGATGTGGCCCCTGCCCCGATCACCGTGTGGATCTCGTCGATGAACAGCACAGCACCTGGGTAGTCCTCGAGCTCCTTGACGACCTGCTTCAGCCGTTCCTCGAAGTCACCGCGATAGCGCGTGCCTGCCAGCAACGTGCCCATGTCGAGCGCAAAGATGGTGGCGTTGTGCAGCACTTCGGGAACGTCACCCTCGACGATGCGCTTGGCCAGGCCCTCGGCTATCGCCGTCTTGCCGACGCCGGGATCGCCGACATAGAGCGGGTTGTTCTTGGAGCGGCGGCACAGCACCTGGATGGTGCGGTTGATCTCGGACTCGCGGCCGATCAGCGGGTCGATCTTGCCGGCCTTGGCCTTGTTGTTGAGGTTGATGCAATAAGCGGTCAGCGCGTCCTGTTGCTGCTTCTTCTTGCCGCCTTCCTCCTGCGGCTCGGTGCCGTTCTGGCCGCCCTGCTCGTCTTCGGCGCCGCGCGGCGAGCGTGTTTCCGACGCGCCCGGACGCTTGGCAATGCCGTGCGAGATGTAGTTGACCGCGTCGTAGCGGGTCATCTGCTGTTCTTGCAGGAAATAGGCGGCATGGCTCTCGCGTTCGGCGAAGATGGCGACGAGCACATTGGCGCCCGACACTTCCTCGCGGCCCGATGACTGCACATGGATCACCGCGCGCTGTATGACGCGCTGGAAACCGGCCGTCGGCTTGGAGTCCTCGTCGTAGCCGGTGACGAGATTGTCGAGTTCGGTGTCGATATAGGTGAGAACCGTATGCTTGAGCTCATCGAGATCGACATTGCAGGCGCGCATGACGGCAGCCGCTTCGGTGTCGTCGATGAGCGCGAGCAACAGATGTTCAAGGGTTGCGTATTCATGGTGCCGCTCATTGGCGAGCGTCAGCGCTTGGTGAAGCGCCTTTTCCAGGCCTTGGGAGAAAGCCGGCATGTTACCTCACTTCTTCTCCATCACGCATTGCAGCGGATGCTGATTCTGTCGGGCGAAATCCATGACCTGGGACACTTTGGTCTCGGCCACCTCGAATGTATAGACCCCGCACTCGCCCACTCCATGATTGTGAACATGAAGCATGATGCGTGTGGCGGCTTCGCGGTCCTTCTGGAAAAAACGCTCCAGCACGTGAACCACGAACTCCATGGGCGTGTAGTCGTCGTTGAGGATGAGGACCCGATAAAGGCTGGGCTTCTTGGTTTTGGTTTTCGTGCGCGTGATGACGGCCGTCCCGCGGCCGGCCTCATTGCCGTCGCCGCCGCCGTTTTGCATCCGCACCACGCATCTCGTGGCAGTCAAACCGATCGTCACGTATTCCTGCCTCTTTCGAATCCCCATGCGAACTCGACATGTAGGTGTTCGATGGACGATTTTAAGCCCTTCTGTTTAGCTGACAATATGGCTAGGTGACCAAACTTGGACGATTTTCGCAATCGTGAAGGGGCGCGAGGCCTTTGATCGGCAGTTGACATGAAAAACCCGGCCACGTTTCCGCTGCCGGGTTTTTTACGGGCCCCAAAGGGCCAACTCAGGGTCGTGTCTGGACGAAGTTAATTCGCCCGGGCGAAAATTACTTCGCCTTGGCAACGATCGATTCGAAGGGCTTGTAAGCTTCCTTGGCGAGTTCGGCATAAAGGTCGCCAATCTTGGTGGCCTCGGCGACGAACGCCTCGTAGGACTGCTTGGCATAATCCGACTGGATCTCGATCGCCTTTTCCAGCGACTTGGCCGAAAACAGCTTCTCTATAGTAGCGCTGCCTGACTCAAAACTCTTCTTGGTGTATTCGCCAGCCTCGGTGGCGATCGCCTGGGCGCCCTTGGAGAGCGACGCGAAGCTCTTCAATCCGGTGTCGGCAAACTCTTTGCCGTATTTGCTGAAATCCTCATAGGTCTGGGTCATTTCTAATTCCCTTGACGGTTGAGGCGTCCTTCTTCGGGGCGCCCTTGTGCAGTGCACCTTAATATATTGTGCGCCGCACAAAAGTCAATATTCCACCGGCGCGCGAACCCGCCTGCGCAGCCAATGGCTAAAAATCGAATAAAGAGAGCTTCAAGCTCGAAGAAAATGGTGAACGCGGCGGTTACCATAAACGGATTGGTAACGCTGCCCCGGTAGCTTGGCCGGAAGCGAGGCAAGACCCTTTGCCGCCTCCAGCGCAACGAAGAATCCAAGGGAAGTACCAGTGCGTAAGGCGTTGTTGGGCATCGTTTCCAAATCCACCTCCCCTCTCAAAACGATCATGATCATCGCGATGGCGATGGCATTCGTTTGCGGCGACGTTGCCTCGTCGCTGGCGGCGAGGTCGGCGGCCATCGTCATCGACGCCAAGACCGGCAAGGTGCTGTATTCGGCGGACGCCGACGGCAGGCGCTATCCGGCATCGCTGACCAAGATGATGACGCTCTATCTGACCTTCGAAGCACTGGCGAAGGGGAAGATCAGCAGGAACTCGCCAGTCGTGTTTTCGGCCCATGCATCCGCCGAGGCACCGACGAAACTCGGGGTTAAGCCGGGCGGTTCTGTCACGGTCGAGACCGCGATCCTGTCGATTGTCACCAAGTCAGCGAACGACTCGGCCACCGCGCTAGGTGAAATGCTCGGCGGCAATGAACCCACTTTTGCCCGCATGATGACCGCCAAGGCACGGGCGCTGGGCATGAACGGCACCGTCTTCCGCAACGCTAATGGCCTGCCCGACCCCGGCCAGTTCACCACCGCGCGCGACATGGCGACGCTCGGCATCGCGCTGAGGGAGCATTTCCCGCAGTACTACGGTTACTTCTCGCAGCGTTCCTTTCTCTACGGGCGCCAGCGCATCAACGGCCACAACCGCCTGCTCGGACGCATCAAGGGTGTCGACGGCATCAAGACGGGCTACACCCGCGCCTCCGGCTTCAATCTCGTCTCGTCGGTTTCCGACGGCAATCGCCGCCTCGTCGGCGTGGTCATGGGCGGCACCTCCGGCGGCAGCCGCGATAACCAGATGGCGATGTTGATCAACACCTACTTGCCGAGGGCCTCTACCCGAGGCGGCGGCGATCTGGTTGCCAAGGCCAGCGGCAACAACCCAGTCACTGCGCTTGCCAAGGTCCTCCTGCCCAAGCATGACGCGCCGACCCCGGACGACAAGCCGATGGTGGCACAAGATGATGCCACGGTTGCCGAGGACGCCACCGTCGCGGAAGACGACACCGCGCAGGCCGAAGAGGCAGCCCCGGCCATCAAGACCAGGAAGGTCAAGACCGTCATCGTCTCGGCCCCTCAAATTGCCACTGCCCAGGTCGTCGCTGCTTACGCCGAGCCGGCTGCCGAGCCGACGCCGGCTGCGCCTGTCGATCCGGTCAGCACGGCGTCGGTGCCGTCGGGCTGGGCCATTCAGGTCGCCTCGTCGCCGAAACAGTCTGAAGCCCAGGCTTTCCTCGACAAGGCCGCCAAGAAGGCACCCAACGTGTTGGCCGACGCGTCCGGCTTCACCGTCGCCTTCGACAAGGACGGGGTCACCTATTACCGCGCCCGCTTTGGTGGCTTTGGTTCGAAGACCGCCGCCTGGAAGACCTGTACCGCTCTGAAGAAGAAGAACATCGAGTGCTACGCCGTCCAGCAGTAGGACGGCGTGGAAGCCATCTCCCGGAAAATTTCTGCGTCGAAGGAGACTAGTTGTGGTTGGAGAGCAAGACGTCCTTGGCTTCGTTAATCCGCGCCGCCAGGAAAGACGTGCCGCCGATATCGGGGTGGAGGCGCTGCATCAGGCGGCGGTGCGCTTTGCGGACATCCGCCGCGGCGGCCCCCGCTTCAAGACCAAGGACCTTGTAGGCCTCCTCCTTAGTCATGGCGCCCGAACCTGGCGCAACACCCAACCCTTCGCCACCGTCCGCATCAGTGTTTTTGCGCCAGACGGGAAATCTGCCGTCAAGATACGTCTCTAGCAGCTGTCGGCTTTCCGGGTCGCCGGAGAGTTCCCGGTAGAGCTGCTGCAATTCGGCCAATCCCATCGCACCAAGCATCTTGCCTTCATGGCGGCCGGCCAGCACGAGGCCCTCCAGGCCGCCAGTAGCGTGATCAAGCTCCATTTCCAATGCGGCGGTACGCACCGTCGAACGCTTGCCCTGCACCGGTCTGGCCGTCTGGTGTTTCATCCGCACAGAACCGTACCAGGCAATTGCCGCGGCCAGTATGATGCCGGCGATGCCTTCGCGCCCGACCACAAGCAAAGTGACGCCGACCAGCGCCAGGAGAACCGGCCCGAGCGTGCGCATTCCGCTTGCCAGTTTTCCCGGATCGGCGCGCAGAAAGTTGGTCACCGCGCCGAGAAGCACCAGAAGCAATGCAACGAATAAGATAACCGCGCCCATCAGTTCCCGCTGCCCCGCAGATGCTCGATCATCAGCCGGTCCTCCGGCCGGCCTCTGGCCTCGAGCGCCGCCAGCCCGCCGGTTGCAAACACCGCAACCGCCGAAAGCAGTTCGGCTAGAGTCGCGGCAGCCCGCCTATCAAATCGGAACCAAGCCCCTTTGGACAACCGGGCGATTTCCTTAAACGCTTTTTCTGCGCCGGAATCATGACCTTCCTGGAAAACGAAGACAGGCACGCCGTGCAGGCCGAGGCTGCCAGCCTTTTCGGCCAGATCGTCGATGTTTTCTTCCATGGCATCGCCGATATAGACCAGCGCATTGACCTTGGCCGTAGCGGTCTGTTTCAGCGCGTGCGTCAGCACCTTGCCGATCTGGGTGTGGCCGCTGCGGCATTGGATACGCGTCATCAACTGCTTCAAGGCACTGGTATCGGTCACGAAAGCGGACGAACGGCACTCGCCCAGGCCGCGAAAATAGACCAGTTGGACACTGAGGATTCCGGCCTTGCCGACGGCATCGAACATCTGGCCCTGCAGCTCACACGCCAGATCCCAGGTCGGCTGGCGGCTCATCGTCGCGTCGAGCGAAAGGATCAGCCCGCCCGACCCCTTCGCCGAGGCAGCCAGCGTCCTTGCCTGCCGAAGAAAGGCTTCGATCTCGCCGGCATTGGATTGAGGTTTGACCGGCGCAGGATTGGCCCTTGCGGGCACGGGCTGCTTCTTGTCGTTCATGGAAACAAGATGTGGCGCTGTGCCACCGCTTGCAAGCCCTTCCCAAGGCAACATTGAGGGCCAGAGGCTTGAATTCTCTGGGGTCAGAGCAGACCAAGATCGGCAAGCTCGCGCCTGAGTTTCGGCGGCATCTCGATCAGCCCCGCCTTGCCCTGGCCGAGATCGGCCGGCGCGTCCGCCGGCTTCAGATAGCGCCAGCCCTGAAAGGCCCGCCGCGGCTGCCAGTCGGTTCGAATAACTTCGGGGTCGAGAATCAGGTGGCAACGGCCGATGCCCTCACCGTCCGTGAATGGCCGGATCTCGGTGATCAGCTGGCGGCATTGCACATTGCCCTTGATCACCCAGTAGAGCGAACCGCCATCGGTAACTTCGGCACCGCGCGTCGGCATCATACGGGTGGTGTGATATTGCTCGACCGGCTCACCGGCGCGCCGCCGTTCGTCGAGACGGAAGGCGATCCACTCTTCGAGATCCTCAACGCTGTCGCAGCCTACACACAGTTTTATCAGATTGAGAGACATGGCTTAAAGTTTAATCCGCCGCGGGGACGCGTCAACGGCATGACCGACTTCTCCACAGTAGCAGTTTAGGCCAGCCCTCAGCATTCCACGACGTTGACGGCGAGCCCGCCAAGGCTGGTTTCCTTGTACTTCTCGTTCATGTCGAGGCCGGTCTGGCGCATGGTCTCGATCGCCGCATCGAGCGGTACGAAATGGATGCCGTCGCCCTTGATGGCCAGCGACGCGGCCGTCACCGCCTTGACGGCGCCCAGCGCATTGCGCTCGATACACGGCACTTGCACCAGCCCGCCGACGGGATCGCAGGTCATGCCGAGATGATGTTCGAGCGCTATCTCGGCGGCGTTTTCGACCTGCTCAGGCGTGCCGCCCATCACGGCGCACAGGCCTGCCGCCGCCATCGCCGACGCTGACCCCACCTCGCCCTGACAGCCGACCTCGGCGCCCGAGATCGAGGCGTTGGTCTTGATGATGCCGCCAACCGCGGCTGCCGTGAGAAGGAAGTCGCGGATGCTAGGCTGGTCGGCCTCGGGATGGAAATGCAGCCAGTAGCGCAGCACCGCCGGCAGCGTGCCGGCAGCACCGTTGGTCGGCGCGGTGACGACGCGACCGCCGGCGGCATTCTCCTCATTGACAGCCATGGCGTAGATCGACAGCCAGTCATTGGCGAGCAGCGGGTTGGGCCTGTTCTGCTGCCACTGCTCCTGCAGCTTGTCATGCAGCATGCGCGCGCGGCGGCGCACCTTCAATCCGCCCGGCATGATGCCGTCCTGCGACAGGCCACGGTCGATGCAGCCCTTCATGGCGCTCCAGATGTCGTCAAGGCCGGCATCGAGCTCCTCGCGCGACATCTGCGTCTCCTCGTTGACGCGCTTCATGTCAGCGATGGAAAGGCCGCTTTTGCCGGCCATGGCCAGCATCTCGACCGCGTTCTTGAACGGATAAGGCACCTTCTTGCCTTCTGATGTCACCGAGCCCTTGGCCTTCATCCGCTGCAGTTCTTCTTCCGAAACCACGAAGCCGCCGCCGATCGAATAGTAGATGCGCTTGAGCAGCAGGCGGCCGCCTGAATCATAGGCGTAGAACGCCATGCCGTTGGCGTGTCCGGTGAGCGGAGTTTTGCGGTCCAGCACCAGATCGGTTGCCGGATCGAAGCGATAGGAGGGATGGCCGGGCGGCGAGATGCGCTTTTCGGCGGCGATGCGGCCGGCAATGCCATCGGCCTGGTCGGGATCGACCGTCTGTGGCGTCAGGCCGGCAAGGCCGAGCACGACGGCGCGATCCGAGCCATGGCCAATGCCGGTATAGGCGAGTGATCCGTGCAGGCTGGCGCCAAGCCGATCGACCTTCACGCCCGCCGGGCGCGGCCAGTCATTTCCCGCGACCTCATCGAGAAAGCGCGCCGCAGCGGTCATCGGCCCCATCGTATGAGAACTCGAGGGTCCGATGCCGATCTTGAACAGGTCGAAAACCGAAAGGAACACGCGGCGTTGTCTCCTGGAGTCAGGTCGAGGACTACATATAGGAATTCCCAGATGTTTCCGCTCTTTTGGAAATCGCGGCGCCGCACCCGCCGACCTTGTTTGCTCCGGCAGCGACATTGATGCCGATCGCTGGTCAAGGCCGCGTTAACGGGTTCCTTCGCAGCCATCGCCGGCGCGTAGGCTGACGGAGCATCAAACGAAAAACCCGCCGGTACGGCGGGTCACTGGCGCAAATCAGCACCATGGATGAATATGTACCATAGCTGAGGTCACGAAATCAAGAAAAAATTCCTATCATGAAAAGCTACCGGCACAAAAGCTGCCGACACCGCCGAACTGGCCGTCGTCAGGTCTTTTGTTCACCTGGATTCGAAGTCCTAGATCGCTGGTTGCGGACATCGAAGCGACCGCACCGAGTGTGCTAGCTTCAGCCCATGGGCGATTCTATCGATCTTTCGACAGCCGATCTCGCTGCGCTGGCCTTCTTCCTCGTCGCGTGGCTGCTGCACACGCTTGCCTCCGACGGCAAGCTGACCAGCCGGGTGTCGCTGACCACGGCGATGAATGCACAGCGGCAAGCCTGGATGCGGACAATGGCCGAGCGCGAGATCCGCATCGTCGACACCGCCATCATGAGCGGTCTGCAGCAAGGCACCGCCTTCTTCGCGTCCAGTTCACTGATCGCGATCGGCGGCTGCTTTGCCTTGCTGGGCGCGTCCGACCGGGTTCTTGAAGTGCTCAGCGATCTGCCCCTGGGCGGCGCTCCGTCACGCGCGGCCTTCCAGATAAAGGTGTTCGGACTGGTGCTGATCCTGGCGTTTTCGTTCTTTAAATTCGGCTGGGCTTATCGGCTGTTCAACTACTGCACGATCCTGATCGGCGCCGTGCCGATCCCGCATGGCGAAGCCTCGCGCAATCCGGTTACCGAAACGGCGGTCTGGCGCGCGACACAGATGAATATGCTCGCCGGAAAACATTTCAACGCCGGCCTGCGCGGTGTGTTCTTCTCGATCGGCTATCTCGGCTGGTTCGTCGACCCCATGGTTTTCGTGTTGTCGACGCTGTTGCTGCTGGCCGTCCTGGTGCGGCGCCAGTTCTTCTCGGCGGCCAGGCAAGCGGTTATCGGTCAGCCGCCAGGAAAGGGTCGATCGATCCGCCCCGACAGCCAGTAGGCGATCAACCCGATCCATTCGCGGATCGCCACGGTGGTAGCCTGCAACGAATCGGCTGGATTGTCGCGGAACAGGCCGATGCCTTCCCGCCCCGAGGTGCGATAGTCGACCGGCCAGGGAACGGTCGCAAAGCCGGCCTTGTCGAAAAGCGCCTTGGCGCGCGGCATATGGAAGGCAGAGGTCACCAGCAGCCAGGTCTCGCCGGGCTTCGGCGTCACCAATTCCTTGCTGAAGACGGCATTCTCATAGGTGTTGCGGGATTTGTTCTCCAGGATGAGGCGATCGGCCGTCACACCCAGCGCGGTGAACAGACGAGGCGCGGTGGCGGCGTCGCCCTCGCCGTCGGGAAACAACTCGCCGGTGTCGCCCGAGACGATCACCTTGGCAGTGGGGAAGCGCCGGGCCAGAATCGCGGCCTCGACCATCCGATCGCCGCTGCTGTTAAGCTCGTAGCCGCCGCGCACTAGATTGATGGAGCCTTCAAAACCGCCGCCGAGCACGACGATGCCGTCGACCTTTTCCGGCAGCTTCGGGCGCGCAAAGCGCTCTTCCAGTGGGTTGAGCATCATGGCGCCAAGCGACGTCCAGGCTGACAGCGCAAGGATCAGAAATGCCAGCACGCAGCCGGTGACCGCCAGCCGCCGCCGGCCGATCATCGCCGCGAGCAATCCCGCCAGCAGCAGGAAGATCGCCAAATTGAGCGGTTGGATGAAAAACCAGAATATCTTGGAAAAATAGAAGAACATCGCTCATCGCTCTCGGACGAGCGGCATGCTTACCACCACTTTTCCGGCTGAAATGTGCCGGCCGCCTGCTCGATGACGGCAGCGGTCTGGAACAGGGTTTCCTCGTCGAACGGCCGGCCGATCAGTTGCAGCCCGAGCGGCAGGCCCTTGGCGTCGAGCCCGGCGGGCACGGCAATGCCCGGCAAGCCGGCCATGTTCACCGTGACCGTAAAAATGTCGTTGAGATACATCTTGACCGGATCGGCAGCCATGTCCTCATCGGCGATGCCGAAGGCCGCGGACGGCGTTGCCGGAGTCAGGATGACATCGACGCCGGCGGCGAAGACGGTCTCGAAGTCGCGCTTGATCAGATTGCGCACCTTCTGCGCCTGCAGATAGTAGGCATCGTAGTAGCCGGCCGACAGCACATAGGTGCCGATCATGATGCGGCGCTTGACCTCGCGGCCGAAGCCGGCGGCGCGGGTCTTCTCATACATGTCGACGATATCCTTGCCCGGCACGCGCAACCCGTAGCGGACGCCATCATAGCGGGCGAGGTTGGACGAAGCCTCGGCGGGGGCCACGATATAGTAGGCCGGCAGCGCGTATTTGGTGTGCGGCAGGGAAATATCGACGATCTCTGCGCCGGCCTCCTTCAGCCAGGCAATGCCCTTTTGCCACAGCGCCTCGATCTCTTCGGGCATGCCATCGACGCGGTATTCCCGGGGAATGCCGACCTTCATGCCCTTGATCGGCTTGCCGATCACCGCCTCATAGTCTGGGACGGGCCGGTCGACCGATGTCGTGTCCTTCGGATCGACGGACGCCATCGACTTCAACAGGATCGCGGCGTCGCGCACGTCGCGGGCGATCGGTCCGGCTTGGTCGAGCGACGAGGCGAAGGCGACGATGCCCCAGCGCGAGCAGCGGCCATAGGTCGGCTTGATGCCGACGGTGCCGGTGAAGGCGGCCGGCTGGCGGATCGAGCCGCCAGTATCCGTCGCCGTGGCGCCGGCGCACAGGAAGGCCGAGACCGCGGTCGCCGAGCCGCCGGAAGAACCGCCCGGCACCAGCTGCGCATTGTCCAGGCTGCGCGCGGTCCTTGTGCCGCCGGCCGAGACGAAGCCGCCGTCGCCCTGATGCGTCGTCGGCATCACCACAGTGTCGAGGCGCGAGCGCCGCCACGGGTTGATGACCGGCCCGTAATATGACGTCTCGTTGGACGAGCCCATGGCGAATTCGTCCATGTTGAGCTTGCCCAGCATGACCGCGCCGTCGGCCCACAGATTGGCGGTGACGGTCGATTCATAGCGCGGCTTGAAACCGTCGAGCACATGGCTGCAGGCCTGGGTATGGACGCCTTCGGTGCCGAACAGGTCCTTGATGCCGAGCGGGATGCCTTCCAGCGCACCGCCCTCGCCCTTCGCCAGTTTTGCGTCGGAGGCCTTGGCCATGTCGCGCGCCTTGTCGCCGGTCACCGCGACGTAGGCATTGAGGGCCGGATTGGCGCGATCGATGGCCGACAGATAGGCCTCGGTGATCTCGGTCGCGGTGATCTCCTTGCCGCGCAGCTTGGCGCGGGCTTGCGAAATCGTCAGCTGGGTCAGGTCGCTCATCAAAGGCTCTTTTCGTAAAAAACCGACCACTTGGAATCGGGATAATCCAGTACCGGGCCGCAGCGCGAAAACCCGGCACGTTCGTAGACGGTCCACGCGGCGGGATGGCGATCGCCCGTCTCCAGCACCAGGCGCGTCAGTCCCTCATTGCGCGCCAGCGCCTCGACCCGCTCGACGATCCTGGCGCCGATCTTGCGGCCGCGATGCGAAGGCCGCGTGAACATGCGCTTGACCTCGCCGATGGCGCCGTCATGGCGCTTCAGCGCGCCGCAGCCAACAGCGAGACCATCCTCGCGGGCGATGAAAACGGTCGTGTCGTCGCCGGCCATCTGCTCGACCGTCAGGTGGTAGCAGTGCTCCGGCGGCGTCAATTCGAGCAAGGTTTCGTTGAGTTCCTGGACCAGGCCGCGCACGTCGTCCTGCAGCGGCGTCTCGATGGCGATCTCGATTGCCATCGGCCCGCTACTCCACGACCTTCGGAACGAGGAAGAAATTCTCGTCGGTCGCCGGCGCGTTGGCGACAATATCGGTCGCCTTGCTGCCGTCGGTGACAACGTCCTGGCGCTTCTTCATCTCCATCGGGGTCACCGAGGTCATCGGCTCGACGCCGGAAACATCGACCTCGTTCAGCTGCTCGACGAAGCCGAGGATGGCGTTCAGCTCGCCAGTCATGCGCTCGGCATCTTCTTCATTCACCGCGATGCGGGCGAGATGCGCGACGCGCTTCACTGTTTGCAGATCGACGGACATGTTTTTGCCTCGGGGAAAACCAGTTCGGGCTATAGCGGCGCCGCGCGCGGTGCGCAACATGCATCATGCGGCAGACCGGACCGTGGTGGCGGCCCGGCTCTCGGCCATCGGTCCAAGGGCAAGGTGCTGTCTACGGCAGGGCAACGCCCTCGCACAGATAGTAGCTGCCGCTGTTGCCGCTTGCCTCGCTTTCGCTATCGGTGGGCCGAACCGACACGAGATCGACCTGCTTCGAGTTGATTTGCGTCACCGAGAGGACATCCGGAAAGACATAGCCCGGCTCCTGGCAGATTGCCGTCACCGCCCAGCTTGGCGAGGCCGTCGCCTTGCTGATCTGCATAAACTCGCAATTGTATTCGACCCCTTGCAGGCCGCGCGCCGAAAGCACGATGTTCCCCGCCTCGACAAGCGTTTGCAGCGTGTCCTTTTTGGCCTGTTTGCAAAGCTCCTCGGATTGAAGGTAGACGCCCTCGATGAAATCATCCGCGGCGAGCGCGGGCGACGCCGCGACAAACATGGACACGTAAAGAGATCGCCCCAACACCGGTTTATTCCGCCTTGGCTACTTCTAAATCGTAATCGTCTCGCCGATGTCAGGCAATGCCACCGTCACACCGGATCCTTCCAGGCCGGCCTCGAACTTATCGGCGGTCGGATCGATCATCGGAAATGTGCCGAAGTGACAGGGAACCACGGTCTCGAACTTGAAGAAGCGGCGGCAGGCAAGTGCCGCCACCGCGCCACCCATGGTGAAGCGATCACCGATCGGCACGATGCCGATCTTCGGCTCGTGCAATTCGTTGATCAGCGCCATGTCCGAGAAGATGTCGGTGTCGCCCATGTGGTACAGCGTTTTGTCCTCCGGGAAGTGCAGGACGAGGCCACCGGGATTGCCGAGATAGACGTTCTTGCCACCCTCTTCGCCAAACGAGGAGGAATGCAGCGCCTGGACGAACGTGGTGGTGAAGCTGCCGCAATCGACGGTGCCGCCGATGTTGCCGGGATTGATCTTCTTGTCGCTGACGCCCTTGCCGACCAGGTACATGCAGATCTCGAAATTCGCGACCAATTGGGCGCCGCTTTTGCCAAGCACTTCCAACGCACCGCTGATGTGGTCGCTGTGTCCATGCGTCAGCAGCACATGCGTGACGCCCTCGGCGGGCCCTTCCCAGCCGCCCGTCCAGGACGGATTGCCGATCAGGTAGGGATCGATGAGGATCTTGGCGTCAGCGGTTTCAATGCGAAAGGCCGAGTGGCCATACCAGGTCAGTTTCATGGAACGCACTCCTCGATTTTTGGCTTGCCAAAGGATAGAACGCCGATAGACCGGAGATCAAAGGGTTACAGTGTCCGTTGTGCGTTTGAGAGAACACATAGCGGTGAAGGTGAAGGACGCCGGTGGGCATTATCACGATCGAGGAATTGCCGGCGCGGTTAACCGGAGGCAAGACGCTGGCCGGGATCGACCTCGGCGATAAGACGATTGGCGTCGCGGTGTCGGACCAGGGGTTTTCCTTCGCCCATCCGCGACCAGTCATCATGCGAAGGAAATTCTCGCTCGATGCGGCGGTGCTGCTCGCCTTGCTGCAAAAGGAGAACGCCGGCGCGGTGGTGATCGGGCTGCCGATCAACATGGACGGTTCAGAAGGGCCGCGCGCGCAGAAATCGCGTGCCTTCGTTCGCAACATGGCGCAGATCAGCGACCTGCCCTTCGTGCTCTGGGATGAAAGGCTATCGACGGTCGCGGCCGAAAGAACGCTGATCGAGATGGACTTCTCGCGCCGCAAACGCGCCGGCAAGATCGATTCGGCGGCAGCCGCGTTTATTCTGCAGGGAGTTTTGGACCGGCTTCAATCGCTCCACGCATCCGGTCGAACGGACCCGGACCTGCCCAACGCCGGCTGACCCAGCCTGTGATCTCGCGACGGCGGCGGAACGCCCACAGCGCTATCAGCAGAAACCCGTCGAAGACGCAGGCCTTTGCCACCATGTCGGGGATGGTCACCGGATCGATGCCGAGCATCTGACCATAGAGCTGGAAGAAGAAGTCGTGCATCTGTCGGCTGAGCATCGTGTAGCCAAAATTGATGTCATTGGCCGACAGATAGAACCAGCCCCAGAAAATCGCCATGGGGGCCGCCCAGAATGCGAAGATGTAACGCATCAGCGGTCTCCCCCGGAATTAGAGCCTGTTCGGCCCGATATGAGTGAAAGCAGCGAATTGTGGGCCGCGGCCTTTGCCATGCCATGCGCGACGGCGCGAACCTCGCCCTCGCCCGAAGCAACTGCCGCAACCGCGGACCGCCGCTCGGCAAGCATGGCGACATAAGACGCCTGAAGTGCGGCCAACTGCACGGCGACAACCATGAACAGCCCTTTGATGCCTTGCGCGGCGCCACCGACCACGATCAGCGACAACACGCCGGACGCGCAGATGAAGGCGATCCGTGCAACGCTGTCGACGCCCTGGCTGGTAGCGTCGTTGATCAGGGTTTCGACAAAGGCCCAGAAGAACAGCACCGCCACGACGAGCAATGCGGTCGCGAGCGGCGCCACGACGACAAATTTGTCGAGGTCGATGAGCCGGCTGTCCTCGATTGTGGCTCCCAACACGCCGAGAGCCGTCACCACACCACGGCTTCCGTCGATGCAGATGAGTGCGAGCAGGGCGAAAACGATCGCCCAGTGCAAGGCCAGAAAAGAGGTCAGTACGTGTCGCATCGGCGTTCCTGCTTCGCAAAGCAAGGACCGGCCAAGTTGAACCATTCCCTGCTTTCGCCGGGACAGTGGGCCCTGCCGCTCGACACCGCAACGGAAACCATTTGTTAAGGTTAACGGCGATTAGCCATGCGCATGGGAATGCCCGCCGACGCATCAAACGCCGGTTCTTGCGAGGTTCGCCGCTCAATTCACCGGTGGATAGAGGGTATCGATGATCATGCGCGCATCGTGGCGCGAATCGAGCATGCCATAGGTATTGCGCCATTGGCCGGCCAAACGCGTCTCGACGAAAGCATCTGCGATCCGCCCTGCCCCGAGACGGCGCAACTCCGCTGCCGCAGCCGACAGCGCCAGTTGTTCGGTAAGCAGACGGGCCGAGCCCTCATCGGTTGACGCAACCTGCATCGCCGCCTTCAGCACGCCGATCGTGCCGCGTCCGCCAGTGCCGAGGTCGCGGTCGATGCCGGCCAGCACGTCCTCGAACAGGCCAGGCGCGCGGCCAAGCACGCGCAGCACGTCGAGCGCCATGACATTGCCCGAGCCTTCCCAGATCGCGTTGACCGGGGCTTCGCGATAATAGCGGGCGAGCGGCGCCTCCTCGACATAGCCATTGCCGCCGAGACACTCCATCGCCTCGTAGAGCAGCGGCGGCGCGATCTTGCAGACCCAGTATTTGACGACGGGCGTCATGGCGCGGGCAAAGGCCGCTTCACCGCGATCGCTCGCCGCCTCGTCGAAGGACCTCGCCAGTCGGAACGACAGCGCGGTGGCTGCTGCCACGTCGAGCGCCATATCGGCCAGCACGCGCTGCATCAAGGGTTGCTCGATCAGTGTCGAGCCGAACACCTGTCGGTGGCGCGCGTGATGAACGGCCTCGGCGAGGCCCGCACGCATGATCGCCGAGGACGCGATGGCACAATCCAGCCGGGTCAGGGTGACCATGTCCATGATCGTCTTCACGCCGGCACCCGGTTCGCCGACCATCTCGCCTATGGCGTTGACGAATTCCACTTCGGAGGACGCGTTGGAACGGTTGCCGAGCTTGTCCTTCAGCCGCTGAAAACGGAAGCCGTTGCCCGACCCGTCACCGAGAACGCGCGGCACCAGAAAGCACGACAATCCCTCCGGCGCCTGCGCCAGCACCAGGAACGCGTCGGACATCGGCGCCGACATGAACCATTTGTGTCCGGTCAGGCGATAAAACCCGCTGCCGGCACGTTCCGCCCTTGTCACATTGGCGCGCACATCGGTGCCGCCCTGTTTCTCGGTCATGCCCATGCCGAGTGTCAGCCCGGTCTTCTCGACCGGCGGCTTTTGGCTGTGGTCGTATTTGCGCGTCGTCACACGCGGCGCCCATTCGCGAAACAGTTTTGGGCTGGCCATCAAAGCCGCCAGCGAGGCGTTGGTCATGGTGATGGGGCAGAGATGCCCGGTCTCGAGCTCCGCCGTCAGATAGACCCGGGCGGCACGGACCTGATGGCGGCGGCCGATCTCGGCGTCGCCGTTTTCCCAGACCGAGGAATGCAGCCCGTTGGCCACCGAGCGGCGCATCAAGGCGTGGTAGGCGGGATGGAACTCGACCACATCGATGCGCCGTCCCTGGCGATCATGCGTCCTGAGCTTCGGCGTCTCGACATTGGCGAGCCGGGCCAGTTCCTGCGCCTCTTGCGTCAGCACGAACCGGCCGAGCCCGTCGAGATCCTTGCGCACCGGATCGGAAAAACGTTCCGCGAGCTGGATCAGCAACGGATCGCCCCGCCAGGCGTTGCCGCCCGTCAGCGGCGGCGGCTGGTTCGTCACGTCGTCGGTCACGCCCAATCCTTCTATCGGCAGAAAGGCCCTTCTCGTCAGAAAGCCACGAATCCGAAGCCGTCGGCTAGATATAGCCCAAGCCATGCGGCGCGCGCGATGAAAATACCGGCCGATTTAATCGGCCATCTACACGAAAAAATTGAGGAGAACGGCTCCAATCCAAAGCTGGCGCTTGCAGCCGCAAAATCTCCACCCTATAGCAGCGCCTTGAGATGACCGACGCCTCGTCCCTGCCACCCTACCCTCACCGCCATCTTCTGGGCATCCGCGATCTTTCCCCCGCCGACATAGAGCTATTGCTCGACCGTGCGGACCGCGCGGTCGCGATCTCGCGGCAGTCCGAGAAAAAAACCTCGACGCTGCGCGGCCGCACCCAGATCAACCTGTTCTATGAAGCGTCGACGCGTACGCAGTCGTCGTTCGAACTGGCCGGAAAGCGGCTGGGCGCCGATGTCATGAACATGTCGGTGGCGAGCTCCTCGGTGAAGAAGGGCGAGACGCTGATCGACACGGCGATGACGTTGAACGCCATGCGCCCCGACATCCTGATCATCCGCCACCAATCGGCCGGCGCTGCAGCCCTTCTGGCGCAGAAGGTCGGTTGCTCCGTCGTCAATGCCGGCGACGGCGCGCATGAGCACCCGACACAGGCACTGCTCGACGCACTGACCATCCGCCGCGCCAAAGGCCCGCTGTCGAAGCTGATCGTGGCGATCTGCGGCGATATCCTGCACTCGCGCGTGGCGCGCTCGAACATCATGCTGCTCAACGCGCTTGGCGCGCAGGTGCGCGTCGTCGCACCGTCTACGCTGCTGCCGTCGGGCATCGAGAAGATGGGCGTGATCGTCACCCGCTCGATGGCCGAGGGCCTCAAGGGCGCCGACGTGGTGATGATGCTGCGCTTGCAGCGCGAGCGCATGGAGGGCTCCTTCGTGCCTTCGGTGCGTGAATATTTCCGCTATTTCGGCCTCGATGCCGAGAAGTTGAAGGCTGCCAAGGACGACGCGCTGGTGATGCACCCCGGTCCGATGAACCGCGGCGTCGAGATCGCCTCGGAAATCGCCGACGGTCCGCAGAGCGTCATCCAGGAACAGGTCGAGATGGGCGTTGCCGTACGCATGGCCGTCATGGAAGCCCTGCTCGACCCCCGTCGCAATCAGGAGGGTCGCAATCAAGAGGGCCGTGTCGCATGAGCACAACGGTCTTTGAGCGCGCCCGCATCGTCGACCCCTCGCGCGGTATGGACGAAGTCGGCACCGTCATAGTCGATGGCCGCAAAATCGTTGCCGCCGGCAAGGCGGCGCTGAACCAGGGCACGCCCGAGGGCGCTATCGTCGTCGACTGCGCCAGCAAGGCGATCATTCCAGGCCTGATCGACGGCCGCGTCTTCATCGGCGAACCAGGCGGCGAGCATCGCGAGACCATTGCGTCGGCAAGTGTCGCGGCGGCAGCCGGCGGCGTCACCTCTATCGTCATGATGCCCGACACCGATCCGGTGATCGACAATGTGGCGCTGGTCGAGTTCGTGCTGCGCACCGCCAAGGAGACGGCAAGCGTCAACGTCTTTCCGGCGGCGGCAATCACCAAGGGCCTCGACGGGCGCGAAATGACGGAGTTCGGCCTGCTGCGCGAAGCCGGCGCCGTCGCCTTCACCGATGGCCGCCACACCATATCGAGCGCGCTGATGATGCGCCGAGCGCTGACCTATGCACGCGACTTCGGCGCCACCATCGTGCATGAGACGCAGGACGCCGACCTCGGCTCGTCCGGCGTGATGAATGAAGGCCTCTACGCCAGCTGGCTCGGCCTCTCCGGCATTCCGCGTGAAGCCGAATCCATCCCGCTGGAACGTGATCTTGCCCTTGCGCGGCTGACGCGCGGCTCCTATCACGCGGCAAAGATCTCGACGGCGATGGCGGCAAACGCCGTGACGCGTGCGAAAGCCGACGGTGCTGCCGTGACATCAGGCGTCGCGATCCACAATCTGTCGCTGAATGAAAACGACGTCGGCGAATACCGCACCTTCTTTCGCCTGACGCCGCCCTTGCGCGCCGAGGAAGACCGGCTGGCTATGATCGAGGCAGTCAGGGACGGCACGATCGACATCATCGTCTCCTCACATGATCCTCAGGATGTCGACACCAAACGCCTGCCCTTCGCCGATGCGGCGGCCGGTGCCATCGGGCTCGAAACCCTGTTGGGCGCGGCATTGCGGCTCTACCACAATGGCGACGTGCCGTTGCTGAGGCTGGTCGAAACCTTGTCCACCGCCCCGGCGAGATTGTTCGGACTGCCCGGCGGCACGCTGAAGCCGGGCGCTGTCGCCGATCTTGCGCTTGTCGATCTCGACGAACCCTGGATCGTCAGCGAGAGCGGCATTCGTTCGCGCTCGAAAAACACCTGTTTCGAAGGCGCGCGGCTGCAAGGCAAGGTCTTGCAAACGCTGGTGGCGGGCCGCACAGTGTTTTCCGTCTGAGCCGGCCACCGCGCGCCTGATCCGGCCAGCTTGGGGGAAACGCGGGGGAACAATGACTTACAGCCTTATCCTAGCTCTCGTGTTCGGCTATTTGCTCGGTTCGATTCCGTTCGGACTTCTGCTCACCCGCGCGGCCGGCCTTGGCGATGTGCGCAAGATCGGCTCCGGCAACATCGGCGCCACCAATGTTCTGCGCACCGGCAACAAGGGCCTTGCCGCCGCGACGCTGCTGCTCGACGCACTGAAGGGCACGGCCGCCGTGCTGATATCAGGCCATTTTTCGCCTGAACTGGCGATCTGGGCAGGCCTTGGCGCCTTTCTCGGCCATCTCTTCCCGGTATGGCTGGGTTTCAAGGGCGGCAAGGGCGTCGCCACCTATCTCGGCGTGCTGATCGCCCTCGCCTGGCAGGTAGCGCTGATCTTCGCCATCGTCTGGCTGGTGATGGCATTCCTGTTCCGATATTCCTCGCTGGCGGCGCTGACGGCAGCCGTCGTCGTGCCGATCGCCCTCTATCTCTTCAGCACGCCGCAGAATGCCGCCCTGTTCGTGGTGATGAGCATCATCGTCTTTATCAAGCACCGGGAAAACATTTCGCGCCTGCTTGCCGGCACCGAGGGCAAGATCGGAGCCAGGGAGTGAGCGAGCCGGCTGCCGGGCCGCGCCTCAGCGACCGGCAGCGGCTGAGCTGGCTGCGGCTGATCCGCACCCAGAATGTCGGCCCCGCCTCTTTTCGCGACCTGATCAACCGCTTCGGTTCAGCCGAAGTGGCGCTCGAAATACTGCCGGAGCTGATGATTTCAGGCGGCGCCAAACGCATCGCCCGCATTCCTTCCATTACCGAAGCCGAGGCCGAATTGGAAACGGCCAGAAAGGCTGGCGCGCGCTTTGTCGGCATCGGTGAGACAGACTATCCGCCGCTTTTGCGCAACATGGACAATCCGCCACCGCTGCTGGCGGTCAAAGGCAATGCCGCAGTGTTCCGGCTGCCGGGGGTCGCCATCGTGGGCGCCCGCAACGCATCGCTGGCCGGCATCAAGATGGCGCGCATGCTGGCGGCGGAACTCGGACGCGACGGCTACGCAATCGTCTCCGGCCTGGCGCGCGGCATCGACACGGCGGCGCATCAGGGCAGTCTTGCGACCGGTACGATCGGTGTTCTGGCTGGTGGCCTCGACCTGCCCTACCCGCCCGAAAATGCCGGCTTGTGCGAGGAAATCGCTGAGCGCGGCGCCGTCATATCGGAAATGCCGTTCGGCTGGCAGCCGCGCGCACAGGATTTCCCGCGCCGCAACCGCCTCGTCGCGGGCGCGGCCCTTGGGCTGGTGGTTGTCGAGGCAGCACAACGCTCGGGATCGTTGATCAGCGCCAGGCTCGCGGGCGAAATGGGCCGGCTGGTCTTCGCCGTCCCGGGCTCACCGCTCGACCCACGCGCCGCCGGCACCAACGGCCTGCTCAAGGACGGCGCCACCCTGGTCACCGAGGCATCGGACATTTCCAGGGCGATTGCCCCGCTGACCGGCATGCGGGCGCCCGACGTGCCGCCGTTCGAAGAGCCGCCCGACTTATCGGTCACGCCGCCGCCCGGCGAAAGCGATCGCGCCCGAGTCATCGAGGCGCTCGGCCCGACGCCCGTGCCGATCGACGAGATCATCCGCCACACCGCCCTGCACCCGGCCCAGGTCTTCATGGTGCTGCTGGAACTCGACCTCGCCGGCCGCCTCGAGCGACATGCAGGAGGCAACGTTTCGCTGGTGTTCGAAGGCTCCTGAAGGGCAGCTTGGCCCCTGATCCGCTCGGCGCTCGTCACCGCTGCATGCAGACAGGTCTATACAAGGTCCAGTCTATTTGGATTGCCGCGTTCCCCTTTGAAACGATCTGCCCATTCGAGACTGATCGAATCTCGCTGTTGTTGGATCCCAACGCTGATGGAATCCGGGCTGCGTTGAAGCGCCACGCCCATCATGTCCGCGACCTGACGGACGGCATACGGTGGAGTTTCGACTATCGACTCGTATTCGAGCCGGAGAGGGCTAATCCCGGTTCGGGCAAAAAACATCTCCCAGCGCGCCCTTTCCCGGACCAGCGCGTCGAGTTGCCTCTGAATCAGCTCAGCATCGAACACCGCTGTTTGACTCGATTGCTGAGTCGATCGGTACTGACTGGTCTGGAGAGCTCTCGCCCAGGATATAGCCTGCCCGAGAAGGTCTCGCCTCGAAAGAAAGATGAACTGGAGATTCGGAAGCGCATCGAACCAGTCGATCTGTCCTGAAATCCAATCATGCTGGTGAGCAAAGATTTTCAGACCGTAGATACGATTGGGAGTTGCGCCCATCGTGAGAATTTTTTCGACCTGCCCGACTACATTTTCGGGAAAGTCTGGATCGTCGAAAAACCGGCGCCCCCGCCAATTGAAATATTCGAGCGGGTGTCCAAGCACACCAGTGCCACTGAGATGCTGGCACAGGAAATTACTGCCAGATCTCGGCGATGTGCAAATTGCGTAGCCGCGTAAGTCGTCACACACCCTTCAACCTCGCCTGCGAGCCCGAAGAAACATTTTTCTCATAAGCAGCGGGATCATGCCGTTGTAGAGCCGTTTCGTCTCGCTGACGAAACTTGAAAGGCTCGAAAGCTCCTTGTCAATTCGATGCAATGCAGCCCGGTTGTCCTGAGCCGCACTGTTGAGCGAAATGGAGACATCCAGGATCGGGCCAATTTTTCCAATTTCCGGTCCAATGGATCCGACCTGTTTTCCAAGCTCCGTCAACGCTGCGATGTTGCTCTCCAACGTTTTTGTGTTTGATCGCAGCAATTCCACAAGCGCGGCCTGATCTGGCGAAGTCTGCCATCCATGCATCTCCTTCACGATGGCGGCCCATCTGCGCGGCGGAAGCGATACGCCGATTTCCTCGATCCAGCACGCGGTGGCCAGCGAGCGTTCGTCAGCGGTCGTATCCGTATCGGCCTCAATGGACTGATTGTAGACCCTGAGATGCTCATCGACGAAGTGCGAGATATCAGCCACTTCGCGAAAATAGGCGGAAACCTTGGCGGCATCGCCGGCATCAAACCGCGAGATCGCTTCCATCAGATTTGTGACGGTGGTCGGCTTGGTCAAAAGGCCAACGCCTAGGTTCATTTGCCGCCATGCCTTCATGTTTGCCGTATCCAGCAAGCCGGCGAAGCCACGCGCGTCGCAGACGGCGACTGAGCACCCCACCGCGGCGGCTTCAATGGCCATACGGGCGGTTGCAAACACGATGTCGTATTCGAGCAAATCCTTTTCGAGTTGATGAGAAAAGCGTCCTGTAGCCGGACCCAACTCATCCAGGTGAACGTTGCTTTTCGAGCAGGCTTCGCGCACTGCCTGCTGGTGTTCGAAATTCTTGGTCAGCAGCAGCCCTCTGGCGGGTCTGGAAGGCAGCGGCAGGCGGGGCTTGAAACGTTGAAGGTCGACCGCGTTGTAGATGAGGTCCAATTTGTCAGCCGGTACGCCGCGTGACAGGCATTTGGCCTTGCAGGCTTCATCGACCGCGATCCAGCGGCGTATCTGTGGATGAAGCATGGGAGCTTCGACTTCGAAGAAAGCGCTGTGGCAGGAAAACACGGCTGGCACATCGGGAAACCGCGCCAGCGCGGTCAGGCAAGGCGTCAAATGTTGGCCATGGATGATGTCGGGCTTTTCGACGATTTCTGCAATCCGGTCGACCACATGGTGTCCTCGTCGGCGCATTCTGTCGGCCATATCGCCAAGGGTTGGAGCCAGCACCATGGTTTGATGACCGGCACCGCGAAGCCCGTCGGCCAGCAATTCGACAACGGCTTCGGTACCGCTGTTTTGCGACGCGAACAGATTGGTAATGAGAACCCGCAATGCCGCCTCCTTAGCTGTTTCGCAAGCGCATTGGCTGCGAGGATAACAGATGCTAGGCAGCGTTCTTAGTTTGAAGGCATTGACCCGACAAGCTTGTACAAAATTGAACCGCGCCAACTCGATGTTGGGAACCTTTGATGCCTAGTCGCCTTGATGCGATCCAAGGCGCGGATGTGTGCCGAAACCCGGATTGGAGCCGTAGCTTGTCCGAAAAGTTGCAATATGTGCTGATCCTTGCACATCCCGGGCATGAGCTTAGGATTCATCACTGGCTTGAGCTCAAGAAACCGCGAATCTACCTTTTGACGGATGGTTCAGGCGGCCGCCACTCTGCCCGAACCCAATATTCACGCGACGTGGTGGAAGCTGTTGGCGCAACCGCTGGGGCGGTGTTTGGCGATATTCCGGACGCCGCCTGGTATAAAGCGCTGTTGGCTAGGGACTGTGGAGTCTTTGCCGATGTGCTGGCGAGAATCAACCTCGATGTGTCTGATATGAAGGACGTGCAAATCGTCTCGGACGCGGTCGATGGCTACAATCCGATGCACGATCTGGCATATGCATTCGGCAATGCCCTCAATAGGCTGCTGCAAAGCACACGGCCAGGGCGCAAGCAGCTTTGCACTGCCGCAGTCCCCAATGTGCCGGGGGTTATCGAAGTGGAAACTCAACTGGATTCGGCTGCTCGCACCAGGAAGATGGCTGCGGTCAAAGCCTATACGCCATTGGCGGATGAAGCGCGCCAGATTCTGGATCGGGATCCGCAGTGCTTCGACAGAGAATTCCTCATCTCGCAGCACTTTGACTGGGATGCGCCTTGGACGCCGGAGTGGGAGCGAATTGGCAAGGAGCGCGTGGTGAACAAGGTTTACGACAGGTGCATTACCTACAAGGAAAATGTGCAGCCTGTTGCCCAGCGACTCGTGTCGGGAAACGCCACAAGGCACAAGTAGCGGAGAGCCCAGCCCTCCGTCTTCCAGACGATCTGTGAAGGGCCCGACCATCACCATCCAGCAGCCCTTGAAAAAACGCACCAACCAGATTTACAACTGACATGTTAGTGGGCTATCACTGCCTTCGAACATCTTTCGGAGACTTCCCGGTGACATCACGCTTTGGCCTTTCAGCCGCCCTCACCACGCCTTTTGATGCCTCCGGGCAGATCGCCATCGCGCCGATGATCGCCCAGGCCAGGCGTTGCCTGGCGGAGGGGTGCACCAGCGTGACGCTTTTCGGCACCACCGGCGAAGGCGCATCGGTGGGCGCCTCGGAGCGGCGGTCGGTGACCGAAGCCATGCTGGCTGCCGGCATCTTGCCACATCAGCTTGTTGCCGGCGTGCTGGTCGATGCGGCCGAGGACGCCGCCGAACAGGCACGGCATGCCTTGCACCGCGGCGCCCGCAACATTCTGCTTGCGCCGCCGAGCTATTTCAAGAATGTCGGCGAGGACGGCCTTTTCGGCTGGTTTTCCACTGTTTTTGCAGCGCTCGGTCCGCTCGCCCGTGACGTGCTTCTCTACAACATCCCATCTGTCACGATGGTGAAGCTCTCGCTTGGCCTGATCGGCCGCTTGCGCACCGCCTTTCCGGATGTCGTCGCGGGGGTCAAGGATTCCGGCGGCGACTGGGCCTACAGCGAGGCGCTGCTCAGCGCCCATGGCGATCTGGTCATCCTGATCGGTGACGAACGGCATCTGGCGCGAGCGGTGCGAATTGGTGCTCAAGGCGCCATCTCCGGCATGGCCAATTTCGTTACCGGCGAAATCCGCGCCATGGCCGAGGACGGGCGCGATGATACCCGCGTCGAGCGTTTCGTGCTCGAATTGCTCAAAGATCCGGTCACGCCGGCGGTGAAGGTCATGGTGGCGCGCAAGACCGGCGACGACCGCTGGCTGGCGGTCCGCCCACCGCTGGAGCCGATCGCTTCGCAGGGGCGCCAACAGCTTGCCGTCGCCTATGACAGTCTGTTTGCCAGGGAATCAGCCTGACCGGCAAAGGGAAGCGCGCTGAAATGGAAGACGGCAGCGAACCGACCACCCTTAGGGAAAAAGCCTATGCCAGCTTCACGCGGCATTTGCTGGCTCGCGATTTGTTGCCGGGGCAATTCGTGTCGCAGCGCGAACTGGTTGCCTTCACCGGCCTGCCGCTCGGTGCCATTCGCGAGATCGTGCCGCGTCTCGAGGCCGAAGGGCTTCTGACGACGATCCCGCAGCGCGGCATGCAGATCGCCCATATAGACATCAGTCTGATCCGCGAGGCTTTTCAGTTCCGACTGTTCATGGAGCGCGAAGCGGTGGCGCTGTTCACCACCAGCGCCCCCGACGAGGAACTTGCCCGCCTGCGACGCGAACATGAGGAGATGCTGGCGCAAGCCCTTTCGCAGACCCCGACGCCGGAAATGGAAGCCAAGGCCCAAAAGATCGACTGGGCGATGCACGACACTTTCATCGATGCGCTGGGCAACGAGATCATCGCCAAGGCCTATCTGGTCAATTCCGTGAAGATCCGGCTGATCCATCAGGAGCGCTTCCGCATCGACGGGCGCGTCGTGCCGGTCATGCGTGAGCACCTCGCGGTCATCGAAGCCATGGAGAGCCGCGACCCGCAAAAGGCGGTCGAGGCGATCAGCCTGCACATCGACAAGGCGCGCCGGCTGGCGCTGCAAATCTGAGGAAACATGAGCCGCGCCGCGGTCGCGGCGCAATCGACAACGACAGCAACCGGGAGGAAGAAATGTCGTCCAATCTGTTCAACCCAACCAGGAGGCAACTCTTGCAAGGAACCGCGGCATTCGCTGCCGCCGGGCTTGCCGGCGTCCGCCCAAGCTTTGCCGCCGCCGTCGACTGGAAGCGCTTTGCCGGCACGACGCTCGACGTCAATCTGGTCAAAAGCCCGCGCAGCGACACCCTCATAAAATATCTCGCCGAGTTCGAGGACCTGACCGGGATCAAGGTCAATGCCGAGGCGACGCCCGAACAGCAGCAGCGCCAGAAGACGGTGATCGAACTGAGCTCCGGCAAGCCGAGCTTCGACGTCGTGCATCTAAGCTACCATGTGCAGAAGCGGCAGTTTGAAAAGGGCAGCTGGCTTGCCGACATATCGGGCTATCTCACTGACCCCGCCCTGACCGATCCCGGCCTGGTCGAAAGTGATTTCGCCGATGCCGGCATGCTGTTCGCCAAGGACAGCCAGGGCATGCTGCGCTCGCTGCCTTTCTCGGTCGACTATTGGATCGTCTACTGGAACAAGGAGCTTTTCGAGGCCAAGGGCCTCAAATATCCCGAAACCTTCGAGCAACTGGTGGCCGCCGCCGAGGCGCTGACCGACGCGTCGAACAACACCTACGGTTTCGTCGCCCGAGGCATCAAGAACGCCAACACGCCAGTGTGGACGTCACTGATGCTCGGCTACGACATGACGCCACTCGATAGTCAGGGCAAGCTGCGCACGACGTCGCCCGAGGCGATCGAGGCCGCCAGCCTATACCAGAGGCTGATGACCAAATCCGCGCCTCCAGGCGTCACCGGCTTCAACTGGGCCGAAGCGCAGTCCGCCTTCCTGCAAGGCAAGATCGGCATGTGGTTCGACGGTGTGGGCTTTGCCCCGCCGATGGAAAATCCTGAAAAATCGCGGGTGGTCGGCAAGGTCGGCTATGGTGTCATGCCCAAGGGCCCCAAGGCGCACGCCTCGGGCACGTTCGGCGACGGCATCGGCGTGACGGCCGCCAGCGAGAAGAAGGAGGCCGCCTATCTGTTCTGCCAGTGGGCAGTGTCGCCGGTCATGGGCGCGCGCCGGCGGCAGGCAGGCGCCGGCGTCCCGTTCCGCAAGTCGGTGCTTGAAGATCCAAAAGTCCGCGAAGGCGTCACCATGCCGGCGAGCTGGCTCGATGCGGTGGTCGGCTCCGGCAACGTCAGCCGGCTGTCGCTTCCGGTCATCATCCCGGTCACCGAGTTCCGCGACATCTATGGCGTGGCGCTGACCAATTTGATCGCCGGCGCCGATCCGGCGGAGGAGCTGAAGAAGGCCACCGAACAGTTCCAGCCGGTTCTCGACAGGAGCGAGCAAGGCTGATGTACGCCACCGCCCCAGAACGCACCGGGGTGACGACGCAAGCCATCGAAGGGAGCCAGACGATCCGGCTGGCTCCCAACTACTGGCCCTTCGTCGTTCCGGCGCTCGTCGTCGTCGGCGCAGTGATCGTCTTTCCCTGGGCCTTCACGCTCTGGATGAGCGTCAACCGCTGGACGCTCGGTCAGTCACGAAGCTTTGCCGGGATGGAAAACTATTTTCGGCTGGCAGTCGACCAACGCTTCTGGGAATCGCTGCTCCACACCTTGAGCTACACCTTCCTCTCGGTTGCCGCGCCGATGTTGCTCGGCACTGTCGCCGCCCTGATCTTCGACGCCAGGTTTCCGCTGCGCGGCTTGTTGCGCGGCGTTTTCGTGATGCCGATGATGGCAACGCCCGTCGCCGTGGCGCTGGTCTGGACCATGATGTTCCATCCTCAGCTCGGTGTCCTCAACTACCTGCTGTCGCTGGTTGGCATCCCGGCGCAGGAATGGATCTTCAACGCCAACACGGTCATCCCCTCGCTGGTCGCGGTCGAGACCTGGCAGTGGACACCGCTGGTGATGCTGATCGTGCTGGGCGGCCTGGCGTCCGTGCCGCGCGAGCCATTCGAGAGCGCCGAGATCGATGGCGCCAATGCCTGGCAGCAATTCCGTTATCTTACCTTGCCGATGATCGCGCCGTTCCTGATGATCGCGGTGATCATCCGCACCATCGATGCGCTGAAGAGCTTCGACATCATCTACGCGATGACCCAGGGCGGACCCGGCACCGCCTCGGAGACCATCAACATCTATCTCTACAACACCGCCTTCTCCTACTACGACATCGGCTATGGCTCGGCCATGGCCGTCGTGTTTTTCATCGTCATCGTCGCCCTGTCCTTCATCCTCTTGATGTTGCGCCAGCGCTCCCAGTGGATCGGCGTGGAGGGCAAATAGATGAGTTCACGCCTGCTCAACCAGATCGGGCTGTTTTTCGCGGCCCTTGTCTTCGTCTCGCCGGCGATCCTGTTCTTCCTCTGGATGATCTCGCTGTCGCTGAAATTCGAGATCGACAACGGCGCCTATCCGCCGATCCTGATCCCCGAACATCTCGCCTGGTCGAACTATGCAAAGGTGTTCGAGGAGAACAACTTCCTGCTCTATCTCTGGAATTCGGTTCTGGTGACCGGCACGGCGACAATTTTGGCACTGCTGATCGGTGTGCCGGCCGGCTATGGCATCGCACGGCTCAAGGCCGAACGGTCGGCGGTCGTCATCATGATCGCCCGCATGACGCCGGGGCTTTCCTATCTCATCCCGCTGTTTCTGCTGTTCCAATGGGTCGGCATTCTCGGCACGCTATGGCCGCAAATCATCATCCATCTGGTGGTGACCGTGCCGATCGTCGTCTGGGTGATGATCGGCTATTTCGAGACCACGCCGATGGAGCTGGAGGAAGCGGCCAACATCGATGGCGCCAGCTCCTGGCAGGTGTTCCGCCTGGTCGCCTTGCCCATCGCCAAGCCGGGCATCGTGGTTGCCTTCATCCTGTCCGTCATCTTCTCATGGAACAATTTCGTTTTCGGCGTGGTGCTCGCCAGCCGCGAAACGCGCACGCTGCCGGTCGCCGTCTACAACATGCTGTCCTACGAGCAAGTCAGCTGGGGTCCGCTCGCCGCCGCCGCACTTGTGGTGACGCTGCCGGTGCTGGTGCTGACCATGTTCGCACAAAGGCAGATTGTCGCCGGACTGACCGCCGGCGCCGTCAAGGGCGGCTGAGCGCTACCCTACATCCAATTTTTTTCGAGGAAACCCAATGGCTTCGGTGACAATCAACAACGTGCAGAAGGCTTTCGGAACGGCCAAGATCATTCACGATGTCAGCGTCGATATCGCCGATGGCGAGTTCGTCATCCTGGTCGGTCCGTCGGGCTGCGGAAAGTCGACGCTGCTGCGCATGATTGCCGGACTTGAAACGATCTCGGGCGGCAGGATCGCCATTGGCGATCGCATCGTCAACAATCTGCGGGCGCGGGACAGGAACATCGCCATGGTGTTCCAGAACTACGCGCTCTATCCGCATATGACGGTGGCAGACAATATGGGCTTTGCCCTGAAGATCAAGAAAGCCGATCCGGCCGACACCGCCAGCCGCGTCGGCAGGGCCGCCAGCATTCTCGGTCTCGACAAGCTGCTCGACCGCTACCCGCGCCAGCTTTCCGGCGGCCAGCGCCAACGCGTAGCCATGGGCCGCGCGATCGTGCGCGATCCGCAAGTCTTCCTGTTCGACGAGCCGCTCTCCAATCTCGACGCGAAATTGCGCGTCCAGATGCGCGGCGAGATCAAGGCGCTGCACCAGCGACTGGGCACCACGACGATCTATGTCACGCATGACCAGATCGAGGCCATGACCATGGCCGACAAGATCGTCGTGCTGCACGACGGCCTCGTCGAGCAGATCGGCGCGCCGCTCGACCTTTACGACCGCCCTGCCAATCTCTTCGTTGCCGGATTCATCGGCTCGCCCGCCATGAACTTCATTGCCGGCCGTATCGAGGAAGGCGTTTTCCGCAGCACCGGCGGGCTGATCCTGCCACTGCCGGAAGGCATCCACCCCGCCCATGCTTCGGGGAACGACCTCGTCTATGGCATCCGCCCGGAACATATTCGTGCGACTGTCCAAGGCATCGATGGCAAGGTTACGCTCCTGGAAGCGACGGGGTCGGAAATCTTCGCCAAGGTGGATTGTGGCGGCGAAGAGATCTCCTGCCTTTTCCGCGAGCGGCTCGCGCTGAAGCAGGGCGAGCCGGTGCGCATCGAAATCGACCGCGCCTGTGCTCACCTGTTCGATGCCAAGACCGGCCGGCGATTGTAGGGCAAAGGTCCGATATCCCAGCGCAAAGGTCTCAAGCGGCGGTTAGCTCTTGCCACGAGCGTTCCTCGGCAGCAATCTCGGCTCATAGAGCCGCTCAACGAGTGGATGCCGGCGCGCCAGGATTTTGCCATGACCCGCGATCAGATGCTCGCCCACCTCCGCGCCGCCGATGAAGTCGCGCGCGAGGCGGCGGCGCATGGGCATCATCCCTTCGGCGCCGTCCTGGTCGGGCCGGACGACCGCATCCTGATGCGGCAGGGCAATCTCGATACGGTGCGCCATGCCGAGACCGAGATCGCCCGGCGCGCCGCGGCGGCCTACGAGCCGGAGTTCCTGTGGCAATGCACGCTGGTCTCGACCTTTGAGCCGTGCGCGATGTGCGCTGGCACGATGTATTGGGCGAATATCGGGCGGTTGGTCTACGGGTGCGATGAGACCAAGATCCTTGCGCTGACCGGGGATCACCCTGAGAACCCGACGATGAGCCTCTCCTCGCGCACCGTGTTCGGCTCCGGCCAGAAAAAGATCGAGGTCTTTGGCCCCTTCCCCGAAATCGAGGACGAGTTGCACGAGCCGCACCGCGATTTCTGGAAGCGCTGACGCTTCGTGCCAGTCGGCAACCGGTCGATGGCAACAGCCGTCGGATCGATCGGAGCCGTAATGCTGCTGCCGTGCGCGTGGGAAAGTCTCCCCGCAGGCTATGGTGGATTTATTGCGATTTGGTGAGCGCGATGGGATTCGAACCCATGACCTACTGATTAAAAGTCAGTTGCTCTACCGGCTGAGCTACGCGCTCCCGCGGGCTCAAAAGCCGCCCTCGAAATTGCGCGGAACATAGGGAGAGTGCCTCGACCGGTCAACCGGAAAAAGAGGGTTCGTAAACATGGCTTCGCCCCGTCGCGGCACTCTCTCGTCGCATCAGCGGAGAGAGCAACTAAGGAGCTCAGTCGTTTTGCCCGCAGCGGCATCCTGTCCCCGGAACAATTGCATAGGCCACTCGTTTTTCCAGCACGGGGACGTCCGCTAACCCTTGAGGAGAAGAGCAATGAACAGAATCACAGTGGGTATGCTGGCAGCCACGCTCTCGGCCACATTCGTTACGGCGGAGGCGCTGCCCGTCAACGCCCAACCGAACTATGTGCCGCAATCCCAGGTCGCGGTGCCGGATGTGCAGACAGTCCAGTACCAGGAGTGGCGCAAGAACCGCTACAATCGCAGCTTTTCGCGTGACCGCAATTTTTCCCGCAATCGCGTGATCTATTGGAACGGCCATCGCGGCTATCGCGAATATCGCCCCGGCTATCGCCGCCACGGCGATTATTGGTTCCCGCTCGCGGCCTTCGCTACCGGCGCGCTGATCACCGGCGCCATCATCAACAACGAACGCAATCGCGTCTATGAGGGCAATTCGCATGTGCAGTGGTGCTACGATCACTATCGCAGCTACCGTGCTTCGGACAACACGTTCCAGCCGAATTATGGCCCGCGCCGTGAGTGCCGTTCGCCTTACTGATTGAGTGAGTGGGAGCGATAGCGCTCCATTGAAGACCCGTGCCAGAAGTGGCGCGGGCCTTTCTTTTCGGTCAGCCCGCCCCATCACCGACCACTGATGGCCGTTTATTACACACTCAGCGTTCTGCGAACAGCATCGCGCCAGCCAGCAAGCTTGGCTATGCGCACGGAGCCATCCATGTCCGGCTGGAACCTCCGCTCCAGTGCCCAGCTTTTCGCGAACTTCTTGGCATCCGGCCACACACCGGCCTTCGAGCCGGCCAGCCATGCGGCGCCCAGCGCGGTCGTCTCGAGAATGGTCGGACGGTCGACCGGCGCATCGAGGATGTCGGCGAGGCGCTGCATGGTCCAGTCCGACGCCACCATGCCGCCATCGACCCTGAGCACTGTCCTGGCTGAGGCGCCCTTCCAGTCCTTGCGCATGGCGTCGAGCAAATCGCGCGTCTGGTAGGCCACGGCCTCCAGCGCGGCGCGGGCGAACTCCGCCGGACCGGAATTGCGGGTCAGGCCGAAAATGGCGCCACGTGCATCGGCGTCCCAATGCGGTGCGCCGAGGCCGACGAAAGCCGGAACCAGATAGACATTCTGCGTCGGATCGGCTTCGGTTGCCAGTTTGCCGCTGTGCTCGGCCTTGCCGATCACCTTGATGCCGTCGCGCAGCCACTGCACGGCAGCACCGGCAATGAAGATCGAGCCTTCCAGCGCATAGGTGGTCTTGCCGTTCAGCCGATAGGCGATGGTGGTCAAAAGCCGGTTTTTCGAGCGCACCAGGTCGCTGCCGGTGTTGAGCAGCGCAAAGCAGCCGGTGCCATAGGTGGATTTCATCATCCCCGGGTCGAAGCAGGCTTGGCCAATGGTCGCCGCATGCTGGTCGCCGGCAACGCCGAGAATCCTTATCGCGGCGCCGAAGAGATTTTTCTCCGTGATTCCATAATCATCGGCGCAGTCCTTTACCTCGGGAAGCATTTTGGCCGGGATGTTTAGAATGGCCAGCAGTTCTTCATCCCAGACATTCTTCTCGATATTGTAGAGCAGCGTGCGCGAGGCATTGGTGGCATCGGTGGCGTGGACCTTGCCGTCGGTCAGCCGCCAGATCAGAAAACTGTCGATGGTGCCGGCCAGCAATCCACCTTTCTCTGCGCGCCGCCTCGCGCCCTTCACCTTGTCCAACATCCAGGCGATCTTGGTGCCGGAGAAATAGGGATCGAGCAGCAGACCGGTCTTGCGGGTGAATTTCTTCTCCAGGCCATGCTTTTTCAGTTTCTGGCACAGCGGCGCGGTGCGCCGGTCCTGCCAGACGATGGCGTTGTGGATCGGCTTGCCGGTCGCCCTGTCCCAGATGACGACGGTTTCGCGCTGGTTGGTGATGCCAAGCGCAGCCACTTCGGAAGCATTCCGGCCGGCCTTCTTCAGCGCCGCCTTCACCGTCGCCACCACACTCGCCCAGATTTCCTCCGGATCATGCTCGACCCAGCCGGAGGCCGGATAATGCTGCGTGAATTCCTTCTGCCCGCTGCCGACGACCTTCATCTGGCCATCGAACAGGATCGCCCGTGTCGAAGTCGTTCCCTGGTCGATTGCCAGCACAAAACCGCTCATTCCAGCGCCCTCCGCCTCGATACAAAGAGGGGAGACGGCAACGAGCCGCCTCCCCCAATTTCACACGGGCGCGCGAACGCCCGCATAGACAATGCTACTTCTGCCAGCTCTTCACCAGTTCGTCGTAGTTGATGGTGATCGGCTTTTCCTTCTCGTTCTCGATCTTGAGCTGAGGAGCGAGATTGCCCTTCTTGACCGCGTCGGCGTTCCAATAGGCGAGGTCATGCTCTTCGGCCATCTTCGGGCCGATATCGCCCTGGACGCCCGACTTCTCGATACGGCTCATCACCTTTTCCTGCTCGCTGCAGAGCGAGTCCATCGCCTCCTGCGCCGTCTTGGCGCCCGACGATGCATCGCCGATCGCCTGCCACCAGAGCTGTGCCAGCTTCGGATAATCAGGCACGTTGGTGCCGGTCGGCGACCACTGCACGCGAGCCGGCGAACGGTAGAACTCGATCAGACCGCCGAGCTTGGGCGCACGTTCGGTAAAGCTCTTGTCGTGGATCGTGCTCTCGCGGATGAAGGTCAGCCCGACATGGCTTTTCTTCACGTCGACGGTCTTCGAGGTGACGAACTGGGCGTAAAGCCAGGCGGCCTTGGCGCGGTCGGTTGGGGTCGACTTCATCAGCGTCCAGGAACCCACGTCCTGGTAGCCGAGCTTCATACCGTCCTTCCAGTAGACGCCGTGCGGCGACGGAGCCATGCGCCACTTCGGCGTGCCGTCGTCGTTCAGTACTGCCTTTGCGCCGGCATCAACCATCGACGCGGTGAAGGCGGTGTACCAGAAGATCTGCTGCGCGACCGCGCCCTGAGCCGGAACTGGGCCGGATTCGGAGAAGGTCATGCCCTGGGCTTCGGCCGGAGCGTAGGCCTTCAGCCAGTCGAGGTACTTCTGGATCGAATAGACGGCCGCCGGGCCGTTGGTGTCGCCGCCGCGCGCCGTGCAGGAGCCAACCGGTCGCGAATTCTCGTCAACCTTGATGCCCCATTCGTCGACGGGCAGGCCGTTCGGGAGGCCTTTGTCGCCGTTGCCCGCCATCGACAGCCAGGCGTCGGTGAACCGCCAACCGAGCGACGGATCCTTCTTGCCGTAGTCCATGTGGCCATAGACCTTCTTGCCGTCGATCTCACGGCCGGTGAAGAACTCTGCGATGTCCTCATAGGCCGACCAGTTGACCGGAACGCCGAGGTCGTAGCCGTACTTGGCCTTGAAGTCGGCCTTGTTCTTCTCGTCGTTGAACCAGTCGTAACGGAACCAGTAGAGGTTGGCGAACTGCTGGTCGGGCAGCTGGTAGAGCTTCTTGTCGGGCGCCGTCGTAAACGAGGTGCCGATGAAGTCCTTCAGGTCGAGGTTCGGATTGGTAACGTCCTTGCCGTCGCCCGCCATCCAGTCGGTCAGGTTGCGCACCTGCTGGTAACGCCAGTGGGTGCCGATCAGGTCGGAATCGTTGACCCAGCCGTCATAAAGATTCTGGCCGGTCTGCATCTGGGTCTGGATCTTCTCGACGACGTCGCCTTCCTGGATGACGTCATGCGTGACCTTGATGCCGGTGATGGCGGTAAAGGCCGGCGCCAGGACCTGCGATTCATACTGGTGCGTGGCGATGGTTTCCGAAACGACCTTGATGTCCATGCCGGCGAAAGGCTTCGCGGCATCGATGAACCACTGCATTTCGGCTTCCTGGCCGGCGCGGTCGAGCGTCGAAAGCGGACCGATTTCCTTGTCCAGGAAAGCCTTTGCCTCGTCCATTCCGGCGTAGGCATTGCCAACCCCGAGTAACAGGACAAGCGCAGTCGTTGATGTTAAAAATTGCCGTCGCATTGTGTTTCCTCCACTGTTTTAAGGTTTCAAGTGCGATCTGGAGCGGCCGCCGGCACGCGGTCGCTCCAACAGTTTCCCCCTCTATACGTAGCGGAACACGCCGACGGCGTAGACCACGGAGAGAGCGAGAGCCCACCACAGGTTGGGTCCGACAAGACCCAGCCAAGCGAGATGGATAAAGGCGCTGCCAAGCAGCGACAGGAAAAGACGGTCGCCGCGCGTCGTCTCGAAACGCAGCACGCCGACGCGCGGATTGCCGCCCGGCGAGGCATATTCCCACGCCGCCATGCCGCACAGCAGCAGAAGGATGGTCCCGAAGAAGGCTGCTGTCGGCCAGGTCCATGCCATCCAGGTGAGGTCGAAATTCATCGTCATGCCCTCCCCGGGGCAAGGCCCTTGGCGATGGTGTTGCGAACGAATTCTGGCGTTCGTTTCATCAAACCCTCCCCAGGGCGAAGCCCTTGGCGATGTAATTGCGCACGAACCAGATGACGAGCGCGCCGGGGATCAGCGTCAGCACGCCGGCAGCGGCGAGCAGGCCCCAGTCCATGCCGGCGGCCGAGACCGTGCGGGTCATGGTGGCGGCGATCGGCTTGGCGTCGGTCGTGGTCAGCGTGCGGGCGATAAGCAGTTCCACCCACGAGAACATGAAGCAGAAGAAACAGGCGACGCCGATGCCGCTCGCGATCAGCGGCATGAATATCCTGACGAAGAAGCGCGGAAACGAATAGCCGTCAATATAGGCCGTCTCGTCGATTTCCTTCGGCACGCCCGACATGAAGCCTTCGAGGATCCACACCGCCAGCGGCACGTTGAACAGGCAGTGCGCCAGCGCGACGGCGATGTGGGTGTCGATCAGGCCGAAGGCCGAATAGAGCTGGAAGAAGGGCAGCGCGAACACTGCCGGTGGCGCCATGCGGTTGGTCAGCAGCCAGAAAAACAGGTGCTTGTCGCCGAGAAAGCGATAACGCGAGAAGGCGTAGGCCGCCGGCAGCGCCGCTGCCACCGAGATCACCATGTTCATCACCACATAGGTGATCGAGTTGATGTAGCCCGAGTACCAGGATGCATCGGTGAAGATGGTGACGTAATTGGCGATCGTCGGCGCATGCGGATAGAGCGTCAGCGAGGAGACGATCTCGGCATTGGTCTTGAAGCTCATATTGATGAGCCAGTAGATCGGCAGCAACAGCACGATGATGTAGACCGTCGGCACGATCCACCACCAGCGCGATTCCTCGCCGCGGCGGCGCATCAGCCGCGCGATCTGGTCCTGCGACATAGCACTGGCGAGCCCTTCCGAAGCCGTCGTTTCGCTCACTCTGTCCTGCCTCGTCGTTCTTTCGTTGGCGCCGCTCATCTCAGCGCTCCGCGTCGTAGTTGGTCATCACGGTGTAAAACACCCATGACAGCAGAAGGACGATGAGGAAGTAGACCAGCGACATGGCCGCGGCCGGCCCGAGATCGAACTGGCCGAGCGCCGTCTTGACGAGGTCGATCGACAGGAACGTCGTCGAATTGCCGGGACCGCCGCCCGTCACCACGAAAGGTTCGGTATAGATCATGAAGCTGTCCATGAAGCGCAGCAGCACGGCGATCAGCAGCACCCGGTTCATCTTCGGCAGCTGGATGTAGCGGAACACCGCCCAGCGCGAGGCACCGTCGATCTTGGCCGCCTGATAGAAGGCATCCGGAATGGAGACCAGGCCGGCATAGCAGAGCAGCACGACCAGGCTGGTCCAGTGCCAGACATCCATGATGATGACGGTGACCCAGGCGTCGAACGAATCCTGCACGTAGTTGTAGTCGATGCCGAGCGCATTGACGTAATAGCCGAGCAGGCCGATGTCGTTGCGCCCGAAAACCTGCCAGATGGTGCCGACGACGTTCCACGGGATCAACAGCGGCAATGCCATCAGTACCAGGCAGACCGGCACGCCCCAGCCCTTCTTGGGCATGTTGAGGGCTATGAAGATGCCGAGCGGCACTTCGATGGCGAGGATGATAAAGGAGAAGATCAGGTTGCGGACCATCGCCTCCCAGAAGCGGCTGGAAGAGAGCAGTTCCTCGAACCACTCGGTGCCGGCCCAGAAGAAGACGTTGTTGCCGAAAGTGTCCTGCACCGAATAGTTGACGACCGTCATCAGCGGGATGACCGCCGAGAATGCCACCAGCACCAGCACTGGCAGCACCAGGAACCAGGCCTTGTTGTTCCAGGTCTTTTCCATCTATGCCCCCATCTCGACGCGCGCCATCTCAACCAGCCAGGAATCGGCATAAATGTTGATGCCGGCCGGGTCGAAGCGCACCCTCGGATCGGCGGGTACGGTTTCGTCCTCGCCGATCACGGCAGCGATGTCGCGGCCTTCGAGCTTCGCGCGCACCACCTTGTGGCGGCCGAGATCCTCGATCTTGCTGACCTGTACGGCCATGCCGTCACGGCCGAGCCGGACATATTCGGGACGAATGCCAAGCTCTATGGCGCCGCTGGCTGCCTTGGGCGCGCCCGGCAGTTCGATCCGCTGGGCCCCAAGCATCGCCGTCTTGCCGTCGATCGCCACCGGCATGACGTTCATGCCCGGCGAGCCGATGAAATAACCGACAAACGTATGGCGCGGTCGCTCGAACAGTTCCGCCGGGGTGCCGATCTGCACGATGCCGCCATCGTACATGACCACGACCTGGTCGGCGAAGGTCAGCGCCTCGGTCTGGTCGTGCGTCACGTAGACCATGGTGTAGCCAAAGCGGCGGTGCAACTGCTTCAGTTGCGAGCGCAGCACCCACTTCATGTGCGGATCGATGACGGTCAGCGGCTCGTCGAACAGGATGGCGTTGACATCCGAGCGCACCAGTCCGCGGCCGAGCGATATCTTCTGCTTCTGGTCGGCGGTCAGCCCCCTCGCCTTCTTCTTCGCCCAGGACGCAAGATCGATCATTTCCAGCGTCTCGCGCACCTTGCGGTCGACATCGGCTTCCGGCACGCCGCGATTGCGCAGTGGGAAGGCCAGATTGTCGTAAACGGTCATCGTGTCGTAGATGACCGGGAACTGGAACACCTGCGCGATGTTGCGCTCTTGCGTCGACAAGTTGGTCACGTCCTTGCCGTCAAACAGCAACCGGCCATGCGAGGGATGAAGCAGGCCCGAAATGATGTTGAGCAGCGAGGTTTTGCCGCAGCCCGAAGGCCCGAGCAGCGCATAGGCGCCACCATCCTCGAAGATGTGATGCACTTCCTTGAGCGCAAAATCGGCATCCGTGCGCGGGCTCGGCAGGTAGGAGTGGCGGATGTGATTGACGTCGATGCGCGCCATATCGCTCTCCTATGCCGCCAGCTTTGGCGCGCTTACGGCGCTGCCTTGCCCGTCGAAGACCATGATGTGGCGCGGGTCGATGAACACGTCGATCGCGGCGTCAATCTCGAAATCGAGGATACCGTGGCTCAGCATAACCCAGCGCGCATCGGCGAAGTCGAGATGAATGAAGCTCTCCGACCCGGTGATCTCGGTGATGGTGACCTTCGCACGCACCGGCACGGCCAACGCATTGGGCCGATCGAGCGAAAGATGGTGCGGCTGGAAGCCAACCGTATAGTTCGCATCGGCAATGCCGACGAGTTCGGCGGGCACCGGCAGCTTGACGCCGCCTTCGAGCAAGAAGTCCGGCCCCTTCTTGGCCAGCACGATGGTGTTGAGCGGCGGGTCGGCGAAAGTCCTGGCTGTCACCAGATCGACCGGCTTGCGGAAGACGTCGATTGTCGGACCGAACTGGGTGATGCGTCCTTCGGAAAGTGTCGCCGTGTTGCCGCCGAGCAGCAGCGCTTCGTGCGGCTCGGTGGTGGCATAGACGAAGATGGTGCCGGTGGCGGCAAAAATCCTCGGCAGTTCGGCGCGCAGCTCTTCGCGCAATTTGTAGTCGAGATTGGCAAGCGGCTCGTCAAGCAGCACCAGGCTGGCATTCTTGACGATGGCACGCGCCAGTGCGGTGCGCTGCTGCTGGCCGCCGGACAGGCTGAGCGGCGTGCGGTCGAGGTAAGGTGTCAGCTTGAGAAGTGCGGCGGCATTGCGCACTTCCTTGTCAATCTTCGCCTGATCGGTGCCAGCCACCCTGAGCGGCGAGGCGATGTTCTCGTAGACGGTCATCGCCGGGTAGTTGATGAACTGCTGGTAGACCATGGCGATCTTGCGCTGCTGCACCGGCACGCCGGTGACATTTTGACCGTCGAACCAGATCGAACCGGAGGCCGGCACATCGAGGCCGGCCATCAGGCGCATCAGGCTGGTCTTGCCGGAAAGCGTGGGCCCGAGCAGTACGTTGAGCGAGCCATGCTGGAGCGTCAGCGACACGTCGCGGATATGCTCGACCGCACCAACCGTCTTGGTGACGTTCCTTAGTTCCAGCATGACGCCTCCTCCCAGGCTTTCTGCATCAGCTCAAACCCTCTTCATTCCGCAGCCGCGACATGTCGCCGGCTTATGCCGTGCATGAATTCATCGAGCACCGCTACCTGCTCGCGGCTGAGATACAGACCGCGCTTGGTCCGGCGCCACAATACATCTTCAGCGGTGACAGCCCATTCGTTTTGAACGAGATAGCGCACCTCGGCCTCAAAAAGATCGGCGCCGAAGTTGCGGCCCAGATCGGCATTCGATTTGGCCAGCCCCAACAGCATCCTTGCGCGGGTGCCGTAGAGCCTGGTCAATCGCCGGGCCAGGCGCGCATCGAGGAACGGATAGGCGGTTTTCAGCTTCGCCACTTCGGCATCGAAACCGGTGGCCGGGAAATCGCCGCCCGGCAATGGCGCGTTTGCCGTCCATGGCTTGCCGCGCTTGCCGAGAAAACCCTCGATCTTTTCCAGCATCGATTCCGACAACCGGCGATAGGTGGTGATCTTGCCGCCAAAGGCGTTGATGATCGGGGCAGCGCCCTCGCCGCCATCTGCCTTGAGCACATAGTCGCGCGTCGCTTCCTGGGCCTTGGAGGCGCCATCATCATAGAGCGGACGCACGGCCGAATAGGTCCAGACGATCTCCGAGCGCTTGACCGGTTGCGCAAAATATTCGCTTGCCGCGGCGCAGAGGTAGTCGATCTCTTTGTCGCTGATCTTCACGTCATGCGGGTCGCCGGGGTAATCCTGGTCCGTGGTGCCGATCAGGGTGAACTCGTCCTCGTAAGGAATGGCGAAAATGATGCGACCATCCCTGTTCTGGAAGAAATAGGCGCGCGGATCGTCGAATTTCTTGGCGATGACGATATGGCTGCCTTGCACGAGGCGGACATTGTGCACATCGTTGAGCCCAACGACGCCGGACAGCACATGATCGACCCAGGGGCCAGCGGCATTGACCAGCAGGCGCGCCTTGATTTCTTCGGTCTTGCCGGTCTGCAGGTCTTCGATCTGAATCGTCCACAATCCGTTTTCGCGGCGTGCGCCGACCACTTTCGTGCGGGTGCGGACCGTTGCGCCACGATCGGCGGCATCACGCGCGTTCAGCGCCACCAGCCGTGCATCATTGACCCAGCCATCCGAATATTCGAAGGCCTTCTTGAACAATGGTTTCAAAGGCTTGCCGGCCGGGTCCCTGGCCATGTCAAGCGTCCTGGTCGCCGGCAGCAATTTGCGCCCGCCAATGTGATCGTAGAGAAACAGACCCAGCCTGATCAGCCAGGCCGGGCGCAGGCCTTTGGCATAGGGCAGCACGAAGCGCATCGGCCAGATGATGTGCGGCGCGTTCTTCCACAGAACCTCGCGCTCCATCAGCGCCTCGCGCACCAGGCGGAATTCGTAGAATTCGAGGTAGCGCAGGCCGCCATGGATCAATTTGGTCGAGCCTGAGGAGGTTCCGCTGGCGAGGTCGTTCATCTCGGCGAGGAAGACGGAAAAGCCACGCCCGACAGCATCGCGGGCAATGCCGCAGCCATTGATGCCGCCGCCTATGACGAAAATGTCACGGATCGGAGATGCTTCCACAAATTCCTCCAACGATTTCGCATTGCACCATTTTTGGCCTTTTACGAAACCGTGTCGGGATTATTTCGAAATCATAACGAATGTCAAACGAAATATCACGAGCGTGTGATGCCAAGCCGAAATCGCCTAGGCGAGCGAAGTCTCGATCAGTTGAACCTCGGCCTCCTGGCAGATTTTGCGCACCGACGGGATGTCGCAACGGTCGGTGATGAAGGTGTTGACCTGTGACAGGTGGCCGATGCGCACCGGTGCGGTTCGCTCGAATTTGGTCTGGTCGGAAACCAGGATGACATGCCTTGCATTGGCGATGATTGCCTGCGCTACTTTGACCTCGCGGAAATCGAAGTCGAGCAAGGCGCCGTCATGGTCGATCGCCGAGGCGCCGATCACCGCATAATCGACCTTGAACTGCCTGATGAAGTCGACCGCCGCTTCGCCGACGACGCCACCATCGGAACCACGCACGACGCCACCCGCAATCACAACCTCAATCGACGGATATATCCGCATCCTGTTGGCAACATTGATGTTATTGGTGATCACCATCAGGCCGGTATGATCGAGCAGCGCCTTGCTGACCGACTCTGTCGTGGTGCCGATGTTGATGAACAGCGAGGCGTTGTCGGGAATCAGCCTGGCTGCCGCCCGGCCGATCGCCTCCTTCTCGTCGGCGGCGATCTTGCGCCTGGCCTCATACTCCATGTTCTCGATGCCGGACGGGAACAACGCGCCGCCATGGATGCGCGAAAGCAGCCGCTGGTCGCACAGGTCGTTGAGATCCTTGCGTATGGTCTGCGGCGTCACATTGAAATGTGTGGCCAGATCCTCGACCAGCACCCGACCATGATCCTTGGCCATCTGGATGATTTCGGCATGGCGTGGCGACAAATACATAGGACAACCTCCCGTTTTCGTTTTTCTTGTCTATAGTCGAAAACGAAACCAATGAAAAGGTATAAGCCGGCTAATGAAATGCATATGATTGGAAAGGCAAACGCCAGCGCAATTCCGGCCGGACCAGATCAGGCCGTACCCCGAGCGATTTCCGTGATGACGGTGAAAGCCATATCGACATCGGCGGCGGTCGCTTCGAATTGGCCGACCTGGAAACGGATTGCTATCCGCCCATCGACCTTCGTCTGCGTCAGGTAGATGCGGCCACCGTCGTTGATCGCATTCACAAGCCGTAGATTATGCGCGTCCGTATCTGCGTCGGTTACCGCGTTGTGCCGGAACGAGAACAACGACAGCATCGGTTCGCTGACGATCTCGAAGTCCGGCTCGCTTGCCAGCCGCGCGGCAAGCCCTTCGCTCCACGCGACGTGGTTGCGGATCATCGTTCGCAGGCTTTCCAACCCATGAGCACGCAACAGGAACCACAATTTCAGCGCGCGGAAGCGCCGGCCGAGCGGCACCGACCATTCGGAATAGTTGATGATGCCGTCGCGGCCATGCGTCTTCAGATAATCCGGTTTGATGGCCAGCGTCCTGACATGGCTTTCCGGGTCGCGCAGGAACTGGATCGAGCAGTCGAACTGGGCTCCGAGCCATTTGTGCGGATTGAAAACGACCGAATCGGCACCTTCAACGCCCGTCCAGAAATGTCGATACTCCGGACAGATCATCGCAGATCCGGCCCAGGCGGCATCGACGTGGAGATAAAGGCCATGCCGCCGCGCCACCTCGGCGACCGCTGCAATGTCGTCGGTGCCGCCGGTGCTGGTGCCGCCGACACAAGCGATGATCCCCGCCGGCAGCATGCCGGCTTCCCGGTCGGCGACGATTGCCGCCTCGAGCGCTGCCGTGTCCATGGCGAGAAAACGGTCGCCGACAGGAATGCGCACGAGATTGTCCTCGCCGATGCCGGAAATCCAGATCGCCCGATCGATGGAGGTGTGCACCTGGTCGGAGGAATAGATGCGCAGCCGCGCCTGCCCGGCCAACCCTTGTTTGTTGCCTTGCCAGTCCAACGCCCGTTCACGCATGGTCAGCACCGCGGCCAGCGTCGCCGACGAGGCTGAATCCTGGATCACCCCGGAAAACCCTTCCGGCAGGCCGAGCGCCTGGCGCATCCAGTCGACGGTGCGTGTTTCGAGCTCGGTTGCCGCTGGCGACGTCTGCCAAAGCATGCATTGCGCGGCCATCGCCGAAACCAGATATTCCGCCACCACCGAAACAGGCGCCGCATTGGCCGGGAAGTATGCGAAGAAGCGCGGATGCTGCCAATGCGTCATGCCAGGCAAAATCTTCTCTTCGAAGTCGGCGAAGATCCGGTCCATCGGTTCGGCGTCTTCCGGCGGCGAAGCCTCTATGCTTCTAAAGATGTCGCCGGGCTCGACGAGTGGCCGCACCGGCCGCTCGCGCAGCGTGTTGCGATAGTCGGCGCCCCAGTCGGCGGCGCGCCGCGACCACTGCCGAAAATCATCACTGTTCATTGTATCCCCCTTGGAGTGGACATTTCCTCTGCGGCGCGACGGTAGAATTGCCTTGGTGTGTTCGTCCAGCGGCCTGATCACAAACTGCGTCGTCGCCAGATCGCCAGCACGACGACGCACGCGCTCGCCAGGCTCCCGGACATTGATCTTCTTGAGGGTCGAAATCGATCCAGCAGCGGCGGCATCGCTTCACAGTCGTGCAGTTCCCCACCAACGGCCGGAATGAAGACCTGATCCTATTCTACGTCGAGAACCAGGAAATGGCAGATCGACAGTTGGGCCAACTGGAGATCAGATTCTCAACTTTCTAAGTCAGATCGCTTGTCCCCACGGTCATTTCCCATTCGCCTCCGGCAGATTCCAACCAGAACATCCAGCCTCTCCGGAGGTTATTGACTTGCGCTGGCGCGTGAACTTAAATCGATCAAAAAACAACTACGACCTATTGTCGTAAATGGGGGCTTTCAATTTGGTGTGGTTGAGATGGATCTATAAGAGATATCCCAGAGGGGCCTCTTTATTTGAACTTTTGTTTTTAATTGGATTGCTCGTCACTTATCTATGGATAGTGCCGCTCTGGTTTTGGAGCATATATCGTCTAAATATCGCGGTTCCGGACAGCGTATCGGCATTCTTCTACGAGATTTGGCTAGAAAAGAACTTTATACGATCATTTCTGATCGCTTCAATTGTATGCTTTATTCTGGCAAGCATCTACATACGACGTACTTCGCCGCGAGAAATGGGTCTTACTACTAGAAACATTTGGATCTCAGGACGCGACTGCATATATTTAGTTCTCATTATCTGTATATGCGCAATCGCCATCATGGCCATATCAAATAACTATTTATCAATAGATGGATATCTATCAAAACAGAAAATAACTGGCAGGACTTTATTATCAGACATTTTTGTAGCCATCCTGTCTGGCACGGCTCAGCAATTTCTTCTGCAGAGCTTTATTCTGCAACGAACGCTAGCAATATTTAGAAACAAGCCGACAGCGATTCTTTGCTCATCATTTGTATTTTGCCTGATCCACGCGCCAAACATAATACTGATGGTCGCCACCATGATTTTCGGCACCGCGTGTAGTTTTCTGTTCATTAGGAATAGAAATATCTTCACCATTGGAATCATGCATGGTGTAGTCCAACAGGCCTTAAGGATATTTCTTGCGTCAATCATTTTGTCTGGATCTTACCTCGACGGTAGAGGATATTTTACATTCGATCTGAGCGTAGGGCCTCCTAAAGGATACCCGGCATACCTGGCTGAATTGGAGTACAAAGGAAGCCTCCCTCTGGCGCAGAGTGCTGCCGGAGGCGTAATTATCATCCCGGTTTTGGTAGCAAACAAGAGCACGAAGACGTGGTCTTCAACTGATAAAGACTATCTGGTGTCGGTTGGTTATCGCCTCATCGACCAAAACGGAGATGTGATATCAGCAGACAATCCTTTAACGCCCTTCGACACACCAATTGAGCCCGGGAAGTCCGAGACCGTCGAGATCACGTTGAACGCGCCCTTGAAGGGTGGAGACTACTATTTGGAAGTCGATATCGTGCGCTCTAATTCAGATTCGGAAGCAATAACCTGGTTTAGACGCAAAGGTTCAAAAACGATACTCATACCTATTTCTGTGCGTTAAATCGCTTCGAGCAAGACGCGCCCGACGCAGGTGTACCTGGCAGGAAGGAACAGAGGCGCGTCTTCGCTATCCAGGGAATTCCGGCAGGCTGGCAAAAGCCGTCTTCAGCGCATTCGACCAGCCGTCCGAGATCGTGCGATAGTACTGATCGTCCTGACCGAACCGCTTCTTCAACCCGACCGTGAAGGCGTCCTTCTCAAGGAAGAGCAGGTCGAGCGGCAAGCCGACCGACAGGTTCGACTTCAACGTCGAATCGAACGACACCAGCAGCAGCTTCACCGTCTCGGCAAGGCTCATCGACTTTTCATAGGCGCGGATGATGATGGGCTTGCCGTATTTGGTCTCGCCGATCTGGAAGAACGGCGTGTCATCGGTCGATTCAATGAAATTGCCTTCGGGGTAGATCATGAACAGGCGCGGTTCGCTGCCCTTGATCTGGCCGCCGAGGATGAAGGAGGCATTAAAGTAGGAATCTGCCTTTTCGCCCGCAGGCGACGAATTGGCGATGACCTCCTTGACTGTATCGCCGACCAGCCGCACCGTCTGATACATTGATGGCGTCTCCAGCAGCGTGGCGTGACGATCGGCAACGGCCTTGGTGCGTTCGTCAAGCAGGCTGACCACGGCCTGCGTCGTCGCCAGGTTGCCCGCCGACATCAGCACGATGACGCGCTCTCCCGGCTGCTCCCAGACATGCATCTTTCGGAAGGTGGAAATCGAATCCATGCCGGCATTGGTGCGCGTGTCGGACATGAACACGAGCCCGCGATCGATCTTCAGGCCAACGCAATAAGTCATGGAATCTCCCTAGAGCAATTCCAGAAAAAGTGTAAGGCGGTTTTCCGCCCGGAATTGCTCCAAACAAAACAAGTGGAGTGGTTCATCGTTTTCGTGAAACGACGAACCGCCCCACCGGCAATCTTGCGAAGGATTACTGCTCCACCGTGACGGTGACGGCAAGCTGTTCTTCCGCCTGTCCCAGCCGAATTCCCGACACCGGCGTAGCGTCGCGGTAATCGCGTCCCGTCGCCACCTTTACATAACGCTCGTCAGGCGAAATGCCATTGGCGGCATCGAAGGCAACCCAGCCGAGGCCCGAAACATGCGCTTCGGCCCAGGCATGGCTTGCGGCCTGCTCGACCGTCGCATCCAGCATCAGATAGCCGCTGACATAGCGGGCTGGAAAGCCCATGGCGCGCGCCGCGGCGGCAAAGATATGGGTGTGATCCTGGCAGACACCGGTTTTGAGCGCCAAGGCTTCCTCCGCGGGCGTCGTCGCATTGGTAGTGCCGGACGTGTAGGCGACGCGCTCGCCGATGACTGCCATCAGCCGGTGCAGCCTTTCGATGTCAGTGCCCTTGCCGATCGATGCGGCGAGTTCGCGAACACCGCTGCCGATCGCCGTCAATGGCGTTTCATGGCTGTACAGCCAGAGCGGCGTGAAGCCTTGGTGTGGTCCGGAGACGCCTGCCGTGTCGCGCGTCACCACTTCGCCTGATGCTTCCACCGTGATGAAGTCGCGCTCACCCTCGACGCTCAGCAGCCTTGTGTCATTGCCGAAATGGTCCACAAAGCGAACCTCTTCGCGCGCGCCTTCGATGGTCAGAGCCCAGGACAGAACGGTCTGCGTCGATCCGCTGACCGGAAGCAGCCGCAAGCGCTGCAACAGATAGTGCACCGGTGCATCGTAGCGGTATTCGGTCCGGTGGGTGATCTTCAGCCGCATGCGCTATGTCCCGCCTGTGAGCATGATCTTGTCCCACTTTTCGGAGTCATGCTCAATTGAACCGGTAGTCCTGCGCGATCTCGTCGCCAAGCCTGGTGTTGTCGCGAATGAAATTGGCCAGGAATTCATGCAGGCCCGCGTCGAATATGTCCTTGATCGATCCTGCTCTAAGCATGGCCTGCGTCTTGTCCGCCGTCGCGTGGCAGGCATGGCGCTCGCCATAGTCGTCGCCGAGGAACTTCAGATGTTCGGACAGGAAGCGATAGCAGAAGGTCAGAGAACGCGGCATGCGGACATTGAGGATCAGATAGTCGGCAATGTTGGTCGGTTTGTAGTCGGCATCATAGACCCAGCGATAGGAGCGATGCGCCGACACCGAACGCAGGATCGATTCCCACTGGTAGTTGTCGAGCGTCGAGCCGACCCAGGAGATCGACGGCAAGAGCACGTAGTATTTCACGTCGAGGATGCGCGCCGTGTTGTCGGCGCGCTCGACATAGGTGCCGAGCTGCGAGAAATCGAAGATCTCGTTGCGCAGCATGGTGCCATAGAACGAGCCGCGGATCAGCGCCGTCTCGCGCTTGATGGCGTCGAGCACGCTGGGTAGGTCGCGCTCGTCGATCGGCCTTGCCAGCATCCGCTTCAGCGCCATCCAGGCTTCGTTGATGCTTTCCCAGGTCTCGCGCGTCAGCGCGGTGCGCACCATGCGGGCATTGTTGCGGGCCGTTTCGATCGAAGACATTGTGCTGGAGGGATTCGACGTGTCGCGCAAAAGAAAGTCGGCGACATTGGCGGCGGTATAGTCAGAATATTTCTGGCTGAAGGTGATGTCGGAACCGGCGCTGAGCAGCACCGAATTCCACTCTTCCGACGCGCTCTGGGTGCGGGTCAGCGCCATGCGCAGACCCGCATCGACCAGCCGCGCCATATTCTCCGCCCGCTCTATGTAGCGGTTCATCCAGTAAAGCCCGTTGGCGGTGCGGCCGAGAAGCATTGAATTGGCCCTTCGGGCTAGTGAGTAGGGAATAGGCAGTGGGGAATAGTAAGAGTTTGAATCTCAATGGAATATGGCATTTCCCTGTCCCTCTACTTCCACTACTGCCTACTGCCTACTGCCTACTGCCTACTCACTCACTTCAGTCATCCAGCACCCACGTATCCTTCGTCCCGCCGCCTTGCGAGGAGTTGACGACCAGCGAGCCTTCCTTCAGCGCGACGCGGGTTAGCCCGCCGGGGACGATCTGGATGCGGTCGGAGACCAGCACGTAGGGCCTGAGATCGACGTGGCGCGGCGCCAGCCCTTTTTCCGTCAGGATCGGGCATGTCGACAGCGCTAATGTCGGTTGAGCGATGTAATTGGAGGGTTTGGCCGCGAGCTTCTTGGCAAACGTCTCGCATTCTTTCTTGGTCGCCGCCGGCCCAACCAGCATGCCGTAGCCGCCGGACCCATGGACTTCCTTGATCACCAGCTCGTCGATGTGTTCGAGCACATATTTCAGGCTGTCGGGTTCCGAGCAGCGCCAGGTCGGAATGTTGCCGAGGATCGCCTTGCGGCCGGTATAGAATTCGATGATCTCGGGCATGTAGGAATAGATCGCCTTGTCGTCGGCGATACCGGTGCCCGGCGCATTGGCGATGGTGATGTTGCCGGCACGATAGACATCCATGATGCCAGGTATGCCAAGTGTAGAGTCAGGGCGGAAGGTCAGCGGGTCGAGGAACGAATCGTCGACGCGGCGGTACAGCACGTCGATCTGCTTGTAGCCTTCGGTCGTGCGCATCGCGACATGGCCGTCGACGACCCGCAGATCCTGGCCTTCGACCAGTTGCACGCCCATCTGGTCGGCCAGGAAGGCGTGTTCGAAATAGGCGGAGTTGAAGCTGCCGGGCGTCAACACCGCAATTGTCGGCGCGCCCTTGGTGCTCTGCGGCCGCACTGCCGCCAGCGACTGGCGCAGAAGCTGCGGGTAGTTCTCCACAGGCCGCACCTTGATTTTCTGGAACAGCTCGGGGAACAGCTGCATCATCGTCTCGCGGTTCTCCAGCATATAGGAGACGCCCGACGGCGTGCGCGCATTGTCCTCCAGCACATAGAATTCGTCCTCTGAGATGCGGACGATGTCGACGCCGATAATGTGAGTGTAGACGCCGGCCGGCGGCCTAACACCGATCATTTCCGGCAGGAATGCTTCGTTCCTGGCGATCAGCTCCCTTGGGATGCGCCCGGCGCGCAGGATTTCCTGGCGATGGTAGATATCATCGAGGAACGCGTTCAGCGCCTGCACGCGCTGCTCGATGCCTTGCGTGAGACGCCGCCACTCATTGCCCGAAATGATGCGGGGAACGATGTCGAAAGGGATCAGCCGTTCGGAAGCTTCCTGCTCGCCATAGACGGCGAAGGTGATGCCGGTCTTGCGGAAGACGCGTTCGGCGTCCTGCATCTTCTCGGTAAGCCTGGCCGGATCCTGCTCCTTCAGCCAGCGATCATAAGCCGAATACGGTCTTCTCAATCCGGAAACTTCCGGAAGCATTTCATCGAACGCTGCCAATCGCATACTCCCCTGTGACACCATTTCACTGGCGTCGCCGGAGAAAATCAAGCGCAATCGGTGATTTGGGAGATACGCACGATCAGTATGTTGCGGCTGCCTAAAATTGAGGCAGCTGAAATACAAAGGTAATCAGGCTTTGCCTCGTGTCCGGGCAAGTGGTTTTCCAGCTAGAAAGCGCGGAACGTGACGACGGTGAATGTGTCTTTGATGCCGGGGAGAATCTGCACCTTCTCGTTGACGAAATGACCGACGTCTTCCTCGTCGTCGACATAGAATTTGGCGAGCAGATCGTAGTTGCCGGCGGTGGAGTAGATTTCCGAAGCGATCTCGGCATCGGCAAGCGCGCTGGCAACCTCATAGGATTTGCCCAGTTCGCATTTGATCTGCACGAAAAATGCCTTCATGGCTTCGTCCCGCTAAACATCCAAGTCCAAGCGGCCCTTCTGGCAGACTGGAGGCGGGCTTTCAAGCGCTGGAATCCGTACCCAGCCGGCCTGGGCTCGGGCTGCGGTTCCCGCAGCTCCGCCACCGGCATGCCGCGTTTAACCGAGCGAGATGAATATTCACCAATCGCTGAAACCGGGATGCACCGCCAAGCGTATGTTATGATGCGTCTTCGGACAGCACGTTTTGAGGGAAGATATTTCGCGAGCCAACGGAGACAGGCCATGCGCCGCGCCTTTTTCGCATTCGCAGTCATTCCATTCATCTTGGTGTCGTCGGCGTTTGCCGGCGACGCTGAGATCAAGGCAGCGCAGTCCGTCATCGACGGCCAGTTGAAGGCTCTCATCGCCAATGACGGCGCCACCGCCTACAGTTTCGCCGCACCGAACGTGAAACGGATTTTTCCGACCGTCGACGCCTTCATGAACATGGTGACCAACGGCTATCCGCCGGTGCGCAAGCCGCAAACCTACTCTTTCGGCAAGGTCGAAGAGACGGCTCCGGGTTCGATCGTCCAGCAGGTGTTGATCGTCGGACCCGACGGCAAGGACTACGAGGCTGTCTACACCTTGCAGCAGCAGCCCGACGGCACCTTCCAGATCACCGGCTGCAGCCTGCGCGCCTCGAATTCACTCAGCACCTGAGGCTTCACAGCAACGGGATATCGCCCTTTGCCCAGCCTTCTGCGATCTCCGCCGAGCGCGCTTCGAATGCGCCCGCCTCGATCGAGGCGCGAATATCCTGCATCAGCTTCTGATAGTAGGAAAGATTATTCCATGTCAGAAGCATCGCTCCAAGCGCCTCCTGCGAGCGCACCAGATGGTGCAGATAGGCACGCGAATAGTCCCGGGCGGCAGGGCAATCGCTCTCCTCGTCCAATGGACGCGGGTCGTCGGCATGGCGGGCGTTGCGCAAATTGACCTTGCCGCGCCTTGTATAGGCAAGGCCATGGCGGCCGGCCCGTGTCGGCATCACGCAATCGAACATGTCGATACCTCGCGCCACGGATTTCAGGATATCGTCAGGCGTGCCGACGCCCATCAAATAGCGCGGCTTGTCATCAGGCAGTTCCGGACAGGTGATGTCGAGCATCTCGAGCATCACCGCTTGCGGTTCGCCGACGGCAAGGCCGCCGACAGCGTAGCCCTTCAGTCCCATCGCGCTCAGCGACTGCGCCGATCGCACCCTGAGTGCCGCATTGTCGCCACCTTGCACGATGCCGAACATCGCCTTGCCCGGCTGGTCGCCGAACGCCGTCTTGCAGCGCTCGGCCCAGCGCAGCGACAGCTCCATGGCGCGCTCGATCTCCTTCATCTGGGCCGGCAGAGCCGTGCATTCGTCGAGCTGCATCTGGATATCCGAATCGAGCAGCCCCTGGATCTCGATCGAACGCTCCGGCGACATCTCATAGGCGGCGCCATCGATATGCGAGCGGAAGGTGACGCCCCTTTCGGTCAATTTTCTCAGCTTCGACAGCGACATCACCTGGAAACCGCCGCTGTCAGTCAGGATCGGATGAGGCCAGCGCGCGAACTCGTGCAAGCCGCCGAGCCGCGCCACACGCTCGGCGCCGGGCCGCAGCATCAGATGATAGGTGTTGCCCAGGATGATGTCGGCACCGACACCGCGCACCTGGTCCATATACATGGTTTTGACAGTGCCGCCGGTGCCGACCGGCATGAACGCCGGCGTGCGGATTTCACCGCGCGGCATGTCGATCACGCCGCGCCGTGCTCTGCCGTCAGTCGCCAGAACCTTGAAGCTGAACGGCTTAGCCATTGAATTCCTTGTCATGGACCGGTGCGCCGGGTGCCTGCCTGTCGAGCGACTGCCGGTAGTGGATGCAGCCGCGCATGAATTTGGGCCAGGGCGGCACGGCGATCGCCGGCTCGATCCTCTCCGGCAACAGCGACCACAAATCGGGGTGATGCCAGCACAGATCATGCCCTGTTGCATCGCGGTGGGCACGAATGCCGGCGCGCAGTTTTTTCACTTCCGCGATCAGGGCGTCGCGGTCCAGGTTCTTGAGGTCATCGTCCATCGCTCGTCTCCGCTCGATAAAGCAGACTTGAGTCGCCATAGGAATAGAACCTGTAACGGTTCTCGATGGCATGCTCATAGGCCGCACGCATCGTATCAAGTCCGCTGAAGGCCGAAACCAGCATGAACAGCGTCGAGCGCGGCAGATGGAAATTGGTCATCAGCAAGTCGGCAGTGCGAAAGCGATAGCCGGGCGTGATGAAGATGTCGGTTGGGCCGGACCAGGCAGCCATGGCACCGTTCTCACGCATAGCACTCTCCAGCAGGCGCAGCGAGGTTGTGCCTACGGCGACGATGCGTCCGCCCCTCGCCTTCGCTGCGTTCAACGCGTCGGCGGTTTCTGCGCTGACTGAACCCGTCTCGGCATGCATCTTGTGGTCGGCGGTATCGTCCGCCTTCACCGGCAGGAACGTACCGGCGCCGACATGCAAGGTGACGAAGCGGCGTTCGATGCCCTTGGCGTCAAGCGCTGCAAAAAGCTCCGGCGTGAAATGCAGGCCCGCTGTCGGTGCCGCGACGGCACCTTCCTCGCGGGCATAGATGGTCTGGTAGTCGGCCCGGTCGCGTTCGTCGTCATCGCGCTTCGAGGCAATATAGGGCGGCAGCGGAATGTGGCCGACCGCGTGCAGCGCCTCGTCGAGGAAAGGCCCTGACAGATCGAAGCCAAGCAGCGCCTCGCCGCCCTCGCCTTTCTCGATCACCGTAGCGTCAAGCTGGCCGAGAAAACAGGAATTGCCGTCATGGCCGAAATGAATGCGGTCACCGGCAGCAATGCGCTTGCCCGGCCGCATGAAGGCCAGCCAGCGGTCGGGTGCCATGCGCATGTGCAGCGTGGCCTCTACCTGTGCCGCCGCCTCGCCGCGCCGCCTGATGCCTTTGAGCTGCGCCGGAATGACCTTGGTATCGTTGAACACCAGCACGTCGCCGGCCCTGAGCAAGGATGGCAGGTCACTAACCGTGCGGTCGTCGAGCCCCTCGCCTGGCTTCACGACCAGCATCTTGGCGCTGTCGCGCGGCTCTGCCGGACGAAGCGCGATGCGCTCCTCCGGCAAATCGAAATCAAAGAGGTCGACGCGCATCAATAGAGCCGGACGAGCAGCGCTCCGGCCAGCAGCAGCACCGCGCCGGCAACGCGGCCGAGCGAGATTTCACGCACCGCGACGCCGAGGAAGCCGACGCGGTCGATGAGCATGCCGGCCAGCAACTGGCCGGCCACCAGAAACGCCATCAGCGCGGCGGCGCCGATGCGCGGTGTCAGGATCGTCGACAGCGTCACATAGAAGCCGCCGAGCATTCCGCCTGCGACGAACAGCCAGGGCGCCGGCGCTTTCCATTCGAGCGAGATGCCTTGCAGCTTCACCACCGCGAGGGAGATGACGCCAAGCACGATCGCGCCCGATAGAAACGAAAACGCCGCCGCCGCGACCGGAAGCCCGAGATCGCGCGCCAGTTGCGAATTGATTGGCGCCTGAATGGCAATGAAGGCGCCGGACAGGATGCCGAGAAGCGACCAGACGACGCCCATCATTGTCGATTACCCTTACTTGACGTCGGCCGCGACCTTCAGCGACACGATTTTGTCGGGATCCTGCACCGGCTCGCCGCGCTTGATTTTGTCGACATTGTCCATGCCTTCGATGACCTGGCCCCAGACCGTATACTGGCGGTTGAGGAAGGCGGCATCGTCGAAGCAGATGAAGAACTGCGAATTGGCCGAGTTCGGATTCTGCGAACGGGCCATCGAGCAGGTGCCGCGGCCATGGTTGGCGTTTGAGAATTCGGCCTTCAGGTCCGGCTTTTCCGAGCCACCCATGCCCGCGCGGGATGGAGCAAATGTCGGTTTGGTCGAATTGCCGAACTTGACGTCGCCGGTCTGCGCCATGAAGCCCTCGATGACGCGGTGGAAGACCACCCCGTTATAAGCGCCTTCGCGGGCCAGTTCCTTGATGCGGGCTACATGGCCGGGCGCCAGGTCGGGGAAAAGTTCGATGACCACATTGCCCTTGGTCGTTTCCATGATGAGCGCGTTCTCGCGGTCTTTGATTTCGGCCATGTCAGATATCCTTTTGAAAAAACACAGTTATTTGTCGGCAGCGATGCGCACTTTGATCATCCGGTCAGGATCGGTGACCGTGCCATTGTCCGCTTCGTCGCCCTTCTTGATGTTGTCCACCAGCTCCATGCCGCTGACGACATTGCCGACGATGGTGTACTGGCCATCAAGTGGCGGCGCCGGTGCGAACATGATGAAGAACTGCGAATTGGCGGAGTTGGGGTCCTGCGAGCGGGCCATGCCGACCACGCCGCGTTTGAAGCGTTCGGTCTGCGAGAATTCAGCCGGCAGATCGGCCAGATCGGAACCGCCGGTGCCGACGGCCTCGGCGCTGAAACCCTTCTTCATGTTGCCGAACTTGACGTCGCCGGTCTGCGCCATGAAACCATCGATGACGCGGTGGAAGGCGACGTTGTCATAGGCGCCCTGGCGCACCAGCGTCTTGATTTGGGCAACGTTCTTGGGTGCGAGGTCGGGCCGAAGAGCAACGGTCACATCGCCGTCCTTCAGCGTGATGATCATGGTGTTTTCCGGGTCGGCGGCGAAAGCCGAGACCGATGCGGTCACGAGGCCGGCAAACACGACGAGGAACGAGGCGAGCTTCTTCAGCTGCATGGTTTTCTCCGAGAAACTTATTTTGCGAATTTGGCGGTGAGCGCACCGGCAACCGCCGCCGGCACGAAGGGGCGAATGTCGCCTCCCATCGAGGCAATCTGGCGGACAAGTGTGGCGGTAATGGTGCGCACGGAGGGGCTGGCGGGCAGAAAAACCGTCTGCAGTTGAGGCGCCATGGTCTCGTTCATGCCGGCCATCTGCATCTCGTAGTCGAGGTCGGTACCGTCGCGAAGGCCGCGGATCATGATCGACGCGCCCTGCTTCCTGGCAGCGTCGATGACCAGACCGTCGAAGGCGACGACCTTGATGCGGGTGCTGTCGCGGCCGAATTCCGCTTTCGTCGCCGTCTCGATCAGCTTCACCCGTTCCTCGAAGGAAAACAGCGGCTGCTTGCCCGGATGAATGCCGATCGCCGCATAAACGACATCGGCCACGGCCAGCGACGCCTTCAGCACGTCGAGATGGCCATTGGTCAGCGGGTCGAAAGAGCCGGCATAGAGGGCGATGCGTTCAGTCATGGCTGGTGCTTCTAGCGAGCCTCTCTCGCAAAGGCAAATCCGATTGGCGCGCCGGCCGTGAACCTTTTCCGGCACATGGACGACAGATGAACACGCTGATCACGGAGCCTTCACGCAGCGTTCACTAGGTTGCGCCTTAATAAGATGAAACCAAAATCCCACCTATCCGTTGTAAGGCGCAGGAGAACACGCACATGCTGATCTACATGCTCGCCATCGCAATGACCGTCGCCATGCTGATCGCCACCCTACTTGGGCTGCATCATGAGGCACAACGCGTCCGCGTCAAGGCTAACACCAAACGCTTCGAAGGCTTCGGCCCCCGCAAGCCGTATCGTCACCACTAAGTCGGTCCAGACTTGCTGCCACGCCGGCCGATGGGCCGGCGTTGCTATGTCAAAATCGAACTCTGGATGCCGTGCTTACTCCGCACCTTCGGGACCGGCATCAGGCGCAGGAGGAGTGGCCTCGGTACCGACTTCAACGATCTCTTCCTCGTCCGATTGCGGCTCAGAGATCCGCTCGACCGAAACCACCCTTTCACCTTCGGCCGTATTGAAGATGGTCACGCCCTTGGTGGCGCGGCTGGCGAAACGGATGCCGTTGACCGGCACCCGGATGACGGTGCCGCCGTCCGATACCAGCATGATCTGATCGTCATTGCCGACCGGGAAGGTCGCCACCAGCCGGCCGATCTCGGCTACCTTGGAAACATCGGTGGCGCGAATGCCCTTGCCGCCGCGTCCGGTCAGCCGGAAATCGTAGGACGAAGAGCGCTTGCCGTAGCCATATTCCGTCACCGTCAGCACGTACTTCTCATGTGCCTTGAGGAATTCGTAGCGCTCGTCGGAAAGCTCCGTCTCCTCGCCGACCTCTTCGTTGGTCAGCGCGATCTCTTCCTCTTCGCCGGCAGCGATGCCGGCGGCAAGCCGCCGTTCGGCCGCCGCCCGCTTCAGATAGGCGGCGCGCTCGGCCGGCGGCGCATCGACGTTCTCGATCACCGCCATGGAAATCACCCTGTCGGTTTTGGCCATCGCGATACCACGCACGCCGACCGAATTGCGACTCTGGAAGACGCGCACGTCGCCGACCGAGAAGCGGATGCACTGGCCGGAACTGGCGGTCAAAAGCACGTCGTCATTGTCGGTGCAGGTCTCGACGCCGAGGATTTCGTCGCCCTCCTCCTCCAGCTTCATGGCGATCTTGCCGTTGCGGTTGACCTGGACGAAGTCGGAAAGCTTGTTGCGGCGCACAGTGCCGCGCGTGGTGGCGAACATCACGTCGAGCTCGCCCCAGCTGGTCTCGTCCTCGGGCAGCGGCATGATGGTGGTGATGCGTTCCCCCTGCTCCAGGGGCAGCATGTTGATCAGCGCCTTGCCGCGCGACTGCGGGTTGCCGATCGGCAGCCGCCAGACTTTTTCCTTGTAGACGATGCCGTGCGAGGAGAAGAACAGCACTGGCGTATGCGTGTTGGCGACGAACAGCCGGGTGACGAAATCCTCTTCCTTGGTCGACATGCCGGAGCGGCCCTTGCCGCCCCGGCGTTGAGCCCGGTAGAGCGACAGCGGCACGCGCTTGATGTAGCCGGAATGGCTCACCGTCACGACCATGTCCTCGCGCTGGATCAGGTCCTCGTCTTCCATGTCCGAGCCGCCTTCGGAGAGCTCGGTGCGCCGCGGCGTGCCGAACTCGTCGCGCACGGCGGCAAGCTCGTCCTTGACGATCTGCTGGACACGCGCGCGCGAAGACAAAATGTCCAGATAATCAATGATTTCGGCGCCGATCGTGTTCAACTCGTCGGCGATTTCGTCGCGGCCAAGCGCCGTCAGGCGCTGCAGGCGCAGTTCGAGGATGGCGCGCGCCTGCTCCTCGGACAGGTTGTAGGTGCCGTCTTCGTTGATGCGATGGCGCGGATCGTCGATCAGGAGGATCAGCGATTCGACGTCGCCGGACGGCCAGCGCCGTTCCATCAACTGCTCGCGCGCCGTCTGCGGATCCGGCGCGGTGCGGATCAGCTTGATGACCTCGTCGATGTTGGCGACGGCGATGGCGAGACCGACCAGCACATGGGCGCGGTCGCGCGCCTTGCGCAGCAGGAATTTCGTCCGCCTTGTGATCACCTCCTCGCGGAAGGCGACGAACGCCTTCAGCATATCGGTCAGGTTCATCACTTCCGGCTTGCCGCCGTTCAGCGCCACCATATTGGCGCCGAAGGAAGTCTGCAGCGGCGTGAAGCGATAAAGCTGGTTGAGGATGACGTCGGCAACGGCGTCGCGCTTCAGCTCGATGACGACCCGGTAGCCCTGGCGGTCGCTCTCGTCGCGAATGTCGGAAATGCCTTCGATGCGCTTGTCGCGCACCAGTTCGGCCATCTTCTCGATCATCGACGACTTGTTCACCTGGTAGGGAACTTCGGTGATGATGATCGACTCGCGGTCATTGCCGCGCTGTTCGATGTTGACCTTGCCACGCATGACGATGGAGCCGCGGCCGGTCGCATAGGCGCTGTAGATGCCGGAACGGCCAAGCACGATGCCGCCAGTTGGAAAATCCGGTCCCGGAATGATCTCCATCAGCGCCGGCAGGTCGATCGCCGGATTGTCGATGATGGCGATGGCGCCGTTGCAGACCTCGCCGAGGTTGTGTGGCGGGATGTTGGTCGCCATGCCGACGGCTATGCCGCCCGAGCCGTTGACAAGAAGATTGGGGAACCGTGCAGGCAGAACCTTCGGTTCGCTGCCCGACGCATCGTACGTGTCCTGGAAATCGACGGTGTCCTTGTCGATATCCTCCAAGAGCTCGTGCGCAACCTTGGTCAGCCGCGCTTCCGTGTAGCGCATCGCCGCCGGCGGATCGCCGTCGATGGAGCCGAAATTGCCCTGTCCGTCGATCAGCGGCACGCGCAACGACCAGTCCTGCGCCATGCGCACCAAGGCGTCGTAGATGGAAGCGTCGCCATGCGGATGGTATTTACCCATCACGTCGGCGACGGGACGCGCCGACTTCACATATTTGCGGTTCCAGTGGTAGCCGCTCTCATGGGCGGCGAAGAGAATGCGGCGATGCACCGGCTTCAGGCCGTCGCGCACGTCGGGCAGCGCACGGCTGACGATCACGCTCATGGCGTAATCGAGATAGGAGCGCTGCATCTCCTCGACGATGGATATCGGCTCGATGCCGGTTGGGCCGCCGTCGGCGCCGCGCGGTGTCTTCTGGTCGGTCAAATCGGATCACAATCTAATCAGGAATCACTCGGTGCTTATATAGGAAGCAAGGCCGAAACTCCAACATGTCAGGCACTTTTCCAGTGTCATTTTTGGTGGTAATTTCAAAAGGATACCACTGATTGCGACGATATGGCCAAGGCGGTTTCTCCACCACCGAGGCAAAAGCCCGCAATCGACCGTTTTCCCTGAGCGAAAGCCACGAGCGCGATGAATTGGACCCGTGGCTGCCTTTGCGAGCACTGAGCGGGTAGACGCGGATTTCACGAGACCGGAGCGACCCGGATGTCGCGAAATGCACCACGGCAGGCGCGATAGTGACCCGGCGTTTCGCCCATGACACGCCGAAACCGCCGGTTGAACGTCGACAGATCGTTGAAGCCGGCCTCGAAGGCGATCGCAGAGACCGCATCATCCGACATGCGCAGCCGCACCGCAGCTCTGTGCAGCCGGGTCTTGAGCAGGAACTGATAGGGCGTCATGCCCGCGACCTGCCGGAAGACACGCAGGAAATGATAGGGGCTGGTCGCCGTCTCGTCGGCAAGCGCTGAAAGCGAGACCGGCCTGTCGGCATCGAGTTCGATCCGCCGCACCGCCTCGGCAACCCGTTTCTGATCGCGGCGGCTTGGCGTACGCCTGACAGGCGTCGGCCCGCAGACTTTTGCCACAGCGGCACCGGCAATGCGCAGCCCGAGTTCCTCGAAGGCGTCGGTGTCGGCCATCTCGCGAGCGGTTTCCGCCTCGGCGAGCAAGGACGCCAGGATCGGCAAAGGTGGCAGGCGGGGCGCCTCGAAGGCCAGCTTCCTGGCGCCCGGCACGCCGGCCACGATCCGTTCCATATAGACCGGTCCGAAATGGAACGAGAGGCAACGATCGCCGCTGCCGTGCTCGTGCCCGCATTCGTAGCACGTGCCGGGATTGCCGAGCAGGAGCGCGCCGGGCGCCAGCATCGCCGTGCCTTGTTGGGCGCGATAGCGGAACGTGCCGCTGGTGACCGCGGCGACACAGAAATCCCGATGTGCTTCCTCGAACGGCCTATCACCAGCGCTGGCCGTGCAAATCACATCCGATACCTGCCAGCCAGGTCCGGATGCGAGTGAGCGTGTGGTCGCTGTCATGACCGAAATATAGCAATTTTTCCCAAGCCCAGAACCCCTTCACCGCCTACTCCTCCGGTCTCCTGACAAGAAGAGACCGGAGCCATGTTCGACCAATCCTCGTTTGCCGAAGCCTTGCACAGTCCCGGACCAGCAGAAGGGCTTGCCGAAAAACTGAACCTTTACGGCCGCTTCGTCGGCGCCTGGATGTTTGATGCCTCGCGCCATCTTGATGACGGCACGGTGCTGACCGGGCGCGGCGAGGTGCACTTCGGCTGGGTCCTGGAAGGCCGCGCGATTCAGGATGTCTGGATCCTGCCCGCGCGTGACGCCGGTCCCTCGCCGTCGCTCGGCAAATGGACGTTCTATGGTACGACGTTGCGCCTGTACGACCCGACTGCCGACGCCTGGCACATTTTCTGGAGCGACCCGCGCAACCAGTATTATAGCCGCCAGCTCGGCCGCGCCGAGGGCGATACGATCGTGCAAGCGGGCGCCGATGGCACCGGATCCTCCGTGCGCTGGAGCTTTTCGCGGATCACCGAAGACAGCTTCCGCTGGCTTGGCGAGCGCTCGCACGACAATGGCGCGACATGGCGGCTGGAAGTCGAGTTCCTGGCGCACAGAATGGAATGAAAGTGTCGCGATCGTTCACGCCCCCTGTGTCCCTCCGGCATCGAAGTTCTTGATACGCGAACGACTTTTTCGCTGACGGTTCCCACCGACCGGGCTTTGCTCTACCACTATCATGGTGCGGGCACGGCCCGGCGGGAGGGTCAGAAATGCCGAATTTCGACAGTCTGTTCAACGCCTTCGTGACCATTCTCGTGACCATCGATCCGCCTGGACTGGCACCGCTGTTCCTCGCCGTGACACGCGGCATGAACCGCGAGGAGCGCCAGCAGGTTTCCGTCCGCGCCTCGATCATCGGCTTCCTGGTGATGGCGCTGTTTGCGGTTGCCGGCGCCTCCATCCTGTCGGTGTTCGGCATCACGCTGCCGGCCTTCCGGGTCGCCGGCGGTTTTCTGCTGTTCTTCATCGCTTTCGAAATGGTGTTCGAGCGACGGCAGGACCGCAAGGAGAAGATCGGCGACGTCGCCATCACCAAGGACATGATCCACAACATCGCCGCCTTCCCGCTGGCGATCCCGTTGATCGCCGGCCCAGGCGCGATTTCAGCGACCGTGCTGCTCTCCGGTTCCTTTCAGGGATTTGCCGCGCAGGCTGCCCTGGTCGGCATAATCTTCGTCTGCCTCGCCATCACCTACCTTGTGTTCGTGCTGTCGGAGCGCATCGACCGCATCCTCGGCCAGACCGGGCGTTCGATCCTCACCCGCCTGCTTGGCGTCATCCTGGCGGCGCTTGCCGTCCAGTTCGTCGCCGACGGCATCAAGGCGTTGATGGCTGGCTGAGCGGCGTCCCTGCTTCCCTACTGCCTACTCACGCCCGTATCGATCACTTCGAAGTCGTGTGTGATCGTAGCGGTCTTGGCCAACATAGCGGAGGCCGAGCAGTATTTCTCGATCGAAAGATCGATCGCCCGCTTGACCTTGTCGGTGGAAAGAGCCCGACCCTTGACCACGAAATGCATATGGATGCGGGTGAAAACCCTCGGCTCGGTTTCGGCTCGGTCGGCGTCAAGTTCGACGATGCAATCCTCGACCGCTTCCCGGCCCTTCTCGAGAATATGGACGACATCATAGGCCGAACAGCCGCCGGTCCCGATCAGCACCAGTTCCATCGGGCTCGGGCCCGGCGTCCTGCCTTCCGGCCCGGGCGCGGTTCCGAGTACGACCTTGTGGCCGCTACCGGACTCGCCGACGAAGGTGCGCTCCTCGACCCATTTTACGCGTGCTTTCACCTGACATTTCCTTCCACTCGAGTTCATCCGCCTCAAGAATTAAATCGGATCACGGCCGGCTCGCGCGACGCCAAAGACGACGTCGTGCATGACCCTGCCCGGCAACAGGGTGAAAATGCCGGCGCCAATCAACGCGAAAACGTAAAGTGAAATCATGACCTTGCGATGCTTGGCGACGCGCTGATTATGGGCGTGCCACACGGCCAGCGGCACGGTGACCAGCACCAGGATCGACAGGAAATGGATAGGACCGAAAGGGCCGATGAGGCGGATCTGATGAATCCAGAAACTCGAGACCGCGATGACCAGCATCAGCACGGCCCAGACATAGCCCGCGATGCGGTGGCGCGGGGTTCCCTTCGGCAGCACCAGCTGCGTGGCCCCTATCGCCAATGCGGCGAAGGCCGCAAAGGCATGCCAGGGTATAGGAGATGGCGCGGCAAGCAGCGGGTCCAGCGACATTGCCCCTCTCCGGCGGTTGCCCCTCTATTGTATGTCTTCAGAACGGAATTTCGTCATCCAGTTCGCGCGACGAACCGCCACCGCTCTTGGCACCGCCGCCACCGCGATTGAAGCCTTCGCTGGGGCTGGACTGGCCGAAATCGGAACCACGGCTGCTGCCACCACCGGCATAGCCGCCGACCTGTCCGCCCTCACCCTGCCCGCGTGCGTCGAGCATCTGCAGCTCACCACGGAACTTCTGTAGCACGACTTCCGTCGTGTACTTGTCGGCGCCGGTCTGGTCCTGCCATTTGCGCGTCTGCAGCTGGCCCTCGACGTAAACCTTCATGCCCTTCTTCAGATACTGCTCCGCCACCTTGGCGATGCCCTCATTGAAGATGACGACGTTGTGCCACTCGGTTTTTTCCTTGCGCTCGCCGGAATTCTTGTCGCGCCAGCTTTCCGACGTCGCGATGCGGATGTTGACGACCGGTTCGCCCGAATTCAGCCGGCGGATTTCAGGGTCCGCACCGAGATTGCCGACCAGAATGACCTTGTTGACGCTACCCGCCATGATATTTCTCCGCTTATCCAAAACCAATTTTTGTCGCAGCACCTTACAGGCTGCCGACGTCAGCCGCCTGCTAAGGCTGGCTTTTCCCACAACGTTTTTTGTTCTCTTTTCGTTCTATTGTATGTACGACGTTCTGTCAATGTTTGTCAGCAAGACGTAGTGTCCCAGTCCGAGATTTTCCATGAAATCGGGAATGGACCGGACGATCAAATGAAGTTCGTGGCACATGAGGAACCAGCAGCGCGAGCAATGGCGAGCAGGTGTGGAAACGCGTATGCAATGTATCAGCCAGCAACGGTGCATCGCAACTCTGCATATTCGAACAATGGGTCGAACCCACGGTCGGTGCCCCAACGCACTGGCATCCCGTGGAGGAAGTGCTGACCGTCATCGCCGGCAGGGCCGAGATGTGGATCGACGATGAGCACCGCGTCCTGACACCGGGCCAGTCTTTGGTTGTTCCCGCAAACAGGAAACATGGGTTCAAGAACGTCGGCACCGGAACGCTTCATATTCACGCCGTGCTCGCATCGCCGATCTTCGAGGCGACGTTTGATGGGCCTGTTGGGGCAGTGAGGCGCTGGCTTCCGGCAGTCTCGTGAAAACAGCACTTGCCAAATCAATAAGTGTATACTTATGCTTTGGCCATGATCGAAGCAGAGATTTTCCGGGCCCTGGCCGACCCGACGCGCCGAGCCGTCTTTGAGCGGCTCGGCTCTGGCGAAATGACGGTATCGGAATTGCGCACCGGCATGACGGTGTCGCAACCGGCGGTATCGCAGCATCTGGCGGTGCTGCGCGGCGCCGGCCTGGTGGTCGAGCGCCGCGCGGGCCGCAACGCCTATTACCGCGCCGACCCGCAAGGGCTAGCCCCCTTGCTCTCCTGGATCGAACGCTACCGGACCTTCTGGCCGGAACGCATCGAAAGACTGAAGGCGGTTTTGAAGGACATGGACCAATGAAAAACGTTCGATCGATGAAGGCCGATAGCCATCGCGAGATCTCTCCCGATGCGATCGAATTCGAGTATGACCTTGCCGAGCCGCCGGAAAAGGTATGGCGGGCTCTGACCGTGCCGGAGTTGCTCGCCGCCTGGATGATGCCGAACGATATCAGACCGCAGACCGGCAATCGTTTTGCCTTCGCCGGGCCGGACGCAGCGATCGAATGCGAAATTCTCGACGCCGAGCCGGAGAAGCTGCTGCGCTATTCCTGGCGGGAGCAGCCAGGCGACGCCGCGCGACAGGATAGCCTCGACAGCGCATTGGACAGCATTGTCACCTTCACACTTGCCCCTACAGTTTCCGGCGGCACCCATCTGCGCATTGTCCATGACGGCTTCGCCCGCAAGGCAATGCCCGCGGTCGCCATGGCGGGCGCCAACTGCCGGCTTTCACTCGACGCAACCGATTCACGCAAGCCAATCGCCGCAAACACGCCTCGCCTCTTGTTGCGTGCAGCCTGAACAGGGACAATGGAGAGAAGATCATGAGCGGTGTTGCCAGTCTGGTGCCGATGGTCATCGAGCAATCGAGCCGCGGCGAACGCGCCTTCGACATCTTTTCGCGGCTGTTGCGCGAACGCATTGTCTTTATCAATGGCGAGATCAACGACGACATCTCGGCGCTGGTCTGCGCACAGTTGCTGTCGCTGGAATCGGACAATCCCGACAAGGAGATCTCGCTCTACATCAACTCGCCGGGCGGCGTGGTGACCAGCGGCTTCGCCATCTACGACACGATGCAATACATCAGTTGCCCGGTCTCGACCGTGTGCATGGGCTTTGCCGCCTCGATGGCCTCGTTCCTGCTGATGGCAGGAACGGCCGGGCGTCGTATCTCACTGCCGAACGCCACCATCCTGCTGCATCAGCCGCTTGGCGGCTTCCAGGGTCAGGCCTCCGACATCCAGCGCCATGCCGAGCGCATCGTCCAGACGAAACGGCACATGGCCGAACTCTACGCGCAGCATTGCGGCCGCACCTATGAAGAGGTCGAACGCACGCTGGACCGCGACCACTTCATGACCGCCCGCGAGGCCCAGGCCTGGGGCATCGTCGACCATGTCTTCGACACACGAAAAAAGGCGGCATAAAAGTGGGCCGGATCGCATTCCCGCCCGCGGTCAAGTGGTCGCCCAAAGTGGCCCGGTTTTGGGAGAATGACATGCATAAAGACAAAGGGCTAAAACGCGTCGCCTGAATCCGCTCTCGAAACACGACACGCTTTGGAAGATTTGACGATGTCGGTCTGGTCCCGTCGACGGCATGCCACTATCATCCTGGGATGATCGACACTCATCCGCCCAGAACATTGCACCGTGTGATCGCCATTGTAGCGCTCGCGTGTCTCTCGAGCGGCTCGGCGTTCGCAGGCGATAGCTCGGCGCAGGCGCAAAAAAGAGCCCTGCCCGGCGTGGCCGGCGATTATCACATCGCCAAGCCGGCTCCCGAGCCCGAACCCGACGACGCATTTCCCGGCAACGGCAACGGCCAGTTCAAGATCGGTGACACGGATGTCAGGATTTCAGGCAGCATCACCGTCGATGTCGGCGCCGGCTCAATCGGGCAGCCGCGCCACTGATAGTGGTGTCGGCGTGCTGCGCTGCCATATCGCCAACAAGACAATCCGCACATAAATGGCCCCGCCGTGCTTTGCGCAAACGGACGGGGCCTTTTTGGATCTCAAATCCAACTTCTACCGGGGGCGTACTGCCGGCATTTGATTTCGGATGCAACGCGGCGTCAGCCGACGATCCGACTGCAGTCTCTGATTTTTACGGGGTATGGCAGGTCACGGTTTGTCGGGTGGCGCAGACGCTAAACCCTGGCACTTATGCCTGCCGCGGCTCCAGTAACAACTGGAACCCTGGGGGACGATCCGGTGGCGTCATAGCTCCGCTCCTTTGTCCATTCCAACGTTGTCGTCTCGAAGCACAAATCGCTAATGCCTGCGGCGTCTCGCAGGCCGCCTCCGGGCGGCGAGACCATCGAAAGACGGCCGGCTTCGTTGACTGCCGGAGTCTGCCCCCGTGTGTCGGGGACGTCAACCGGCAATAGACAGATACCGAAAAATGTGATCGCCCGGAGATTACGCACAGGTCAGTTTTTGCACAGCTTTGTCAGGAGCGTGTTCGGTCTTTGTTCTTTCCGCTTGCCCGTTTACGCGAAAGACGGTTAAACGCTTTTGTTGGGAATTGTGGCGTCTCTCGACGCGGCGGCAAAACTACCTACATAGGGGATGGCTGGGAAACTCGCCATACCAGGAAATCTCCAGATTCTGAGGCGGCGACCGGCGATGGCCGACCATAAATATCTTTCCGTTCGCGGGGCGCGCGAACACAATCTGAAGAATGTCGATCTCGACCTGCCGCGTGACAGCCTGATTGTCATGACCGGCCTGTCGGGTTCCGGCAAATCCTCGCTTGCTTTCGACACCATCTATGCCGAAGGGCAGCGCCGCTATGTCGAGAGCCTGTCGGCCTATGCCCGGCAATTCCTCGAAATGATGCAGAAGCCGGACGTCGACCAGATCGACGGCCTGTCGCCTGCCATCTCGATCGAGCAGAAGACCACCTCGAAGAACCCGCGTTCGACGGTCGGTACCGTCACCGAGATCTACGACTACATGCGCCTGTTGTTTGCGCGCGTCGGCATCCCCTATTCGCCGGCCACCGGCCTGCCGATCGAGAGCCAGACGGTTTCGCAGATGGTCGACCGCGTGCTGGCGGTCGAGGAAGGCACCCGTCTGTTCATCCTTGCGCCGATGGTGCGCGGCCGCAAGGGCGAGTACCGCAAGGAACTGCTGGAGTTGCAGAAAAAGGGCTTTCAACGCGTCAAGGTCGACGGCGTCTTCTATGAAATCGCCGACGTGCCGGCGCTGGACAAGAAGTACAAGCATGACCTCGACGTCGTCGTCGACCGCATCGTTGTGCGCGGCGATCTGGCGACACGGCTCGCCGACTCCATCGAAACCGCTTTGAAGCTGGCCGATGGGTTGGCGGTCGCCGAATTCGCCGACAAGCCGCTCGACGCCAGCCAGACCGGCGAGGATTCGGTCAACAAGTCGAAGAACGAGACGCATGAGCGCATCCTGTTCTCGGAAAAATTTGCTTGTCCGGTGTCCGGCTTCACCATTCCGGAAATCGAACCGCGCCTGTTCTCGTTCAACAATCCGTTCGGCGCCTGCCCGACCTGCGACGGTCTCGGTAGCCAGCGCGCCATCGACGGCAATTTGATAGTGCCGGACGAAAACATCTCGCTGCGCGACGGCGCCGTCAGCCCGTGGGCGAAGTCGACCTCGCCCTATTACGCGCAGACGCTGGAGGCGCTCGGCAAGGCCTATGGCTTCAAGCTCGGCGACAAGTTCAAAGACCTGACCGAAGAGGCAAAGTTAGCCATCCTGCGCGGCACCGGCGAGCGCGAGATCACCTTCCAGTACGATGACGGTCTGCGCTCCTACAAGACCACGAAAACCTTCGAAGGTGTCATTCCCAATCTCGAGCGGCGCTGGAAAGAGACCGAATCCGCCTGGATGCGCGAGGAGATCGAGCGCTTCATGTCGGCCACACCTTGCCCGGCTTGCAAAGGCTATCGGCTGAAACCCGAGTCGCTGGCGGTCAAGATCGCCGGCAAGCACATCGGCGAAGTCACCGAGCTTTCCATCCGCAAGGCCGACCGGTGGTTCACCGACCTGCCCGCCTCGCTGAACGACAAGCAGAACGAGATCGCGGTGCGTGTGCTCAAGGAAATCCGCGAGCGGCTGCGCTTCCTCAACGATGTCGGGCTCGACTATCTGACCCTGTCGCGCAATTCCGGCACGCTATCGGGCGGCGAGAGCCAGCGCATCCGGCTGGCGTCGCAGATCGGCTCCGGCCTCACCGGCGTGCTCTACGTGCTGGACGAGCCGTCGATCGGCCTGCATCAGCGCGACAATGCCCGCCTGCTCGACACGCTCAAGCACCTGCGCGACATCGGCAACACGGTGATCGTCGTCGAGCATGACGAGGATGCCATCCTGCATGCCGACTACGTCGTCGATATGGGCCCGGCCGCCGGCATCCATGGCGGCGAGATCATCGCCCAGGGCACGCCGCAGCAAGTCATGGCCAACCCCAATTCGATCACCGGCAAATATTTGTCGGGCGCGCTCGAAGTGGCGACGCCTGGCGTGCGCCGCGAAGCGAAGAAGAACCGGCGCCTCAAGATCGTCGGCGCTCGCGGCAACAATCTGAAGAACGTCACCGCCGAAATCCCGCTCGGCACGTTCACCGCCGTCACCGGCGTCTCGGGCGGCGGCAAGTCGACCTTCCTGATCGAGACGCTGTTCAAGGCGGCCTCGCGCCGCATCATGGGCTCGCGCGAACACCCGGCCGATCATGACCGCATCGAGGGCCTGGAATTCCTCGACAAGGTCATCGACATCGACCAGTCGCCCATTGGCAGGACCCCGCGCAGCAATCCGGCCACCTACACCGGCGCCTTCACACCGATCCGCGACTGGTTCGCCGGCCTTCCAGAAGCCAAGGCGCGCGGCTATCAGCCGGGACGCTTCTCGTTCAACGTCAAGGGCGGGCGCTGCGAAGCCTGCCAGGGCGACGGCGTCATCAAGATCGAGATGCACTTCCTGCCCGACGTCTACGTCACCTGCGACGTCTGCCACGGCAAGCGCTACAACAGAGAGACGCTCGATGTGCTGTTCAAGGGCAAGTCAATCGCCGACGTGCTCGACATGACCGTAGAGGAAGGCGTCGATTTCTTCGCCGCGGTGCCGGGCGTGCGCGACAAGCTCGATACGCTAAAGCAGGTCGGCCTCGGCTATATCCATATCGGCCAGCAAGCAACGACGCTGTCCGGCGGCGAGGCGCAGCGCATCAAGCTCGCCAAGGAACTGTCGCGCAAGGCGACAGGCAAGACGCTCTACATCCTTGACGAGCCGACCACCGGCCTGCACTTCCACGACGTCGCCAAACTGCTGGAAGTGCTGCACGAGCTGGTCGACCAAGGCAACACGGTGGTCGTCATCGAGCATAACCTCGAAGTGATCAAGACCGCGGACTGGGTGCTCGACCTCGGCCCCGAAGGTGGCGATGGCGGCGGCGAACTGGTCGCCTCCGGCACGCCGGAAGCAATCGTGCGCGAGAAGCGCAGCTACACCGGTCAGTTCCTCAAGGAGCTGCTGGAGCGACGCCCCGGAGGCAAGCGCGAAGCCGCGGAGTGATGATCGGACCGGCGGCACCTGGGGGAGCTTTTGAATGACAATCAGAAGGGCTCGGGCCGGTAATCTCCAGACAGTCGTCTCGCTGACGGAAGCAGCCTATGCCCCCTACACCGCCTTGTTCGGCGCGCCGCCGATCCCGGTCACCGAGGACTACGCTCCGCGCATCGAGCGCGGCGAGGTCTGGCTGCTGGAGAGCGGCGGCGAGCTTGCCGGAGTGCTCACGCTGGAGTGGCATGACGATCACGCGATGATCTTTTCCGTCGCCGTGGCCCCGGCCTTCCAAGGCAAGGGCCTCGGCGTCGCCCTGCTCAAACACGCCGACGAACAGACGCGCCTCTGGGGCTTGCCCGAGGTGCGGCTCTACACCAACGCCAGGATGGAGCGGAACATCGCGCTCTATCTGGCCTATGGTTTCCATGAAACGGGTCGCAGGCCCAATCCCTACCGGCCAGGCTGGGTGCTCGTCGACATGGCAAAGCCAGTCGATGAAGCGGCCTGATTTTTCTTCACTGGCCAGATTTCTTCACTGGCCAGATTTCTTCACTGGGAGGATGACAATGAGCACATCGGGAACAATCCGCGCCGGCATGGGCGGCTGGACCTTCGAGCCCTGGGATACGTCCTTTTATCCCGACAAGCTTTCCAAGGCCAAGCAGCTGAACTACGCCAGCCGGCAGGTGCCGACCATCGAGGTCAATGGCACCTATTACTCCAGCTTCAAGGAACCGACCTTCGTCAAATGGGCCAGCGAGGCGCCCGACGGTTTCGTCTATGCGCTGAAGGGCAATCGCTTCGTCACCAACCGCCGCGTGCTCGGCGAGGCCGGCGAATCGATAATGCGCTTCCTCGGATCAGGCGTGACCGCGCTCGGTGAAAAGCTTGGGCCGATCCTGTGGCAGTTCGCGCCGACCAAGAAATTCGATCCGGATGACTTCGAAGCCTTCCTGAAACTGCTGCCGGAAAAACAGGATGGCGTCGCGCTGCGCCACGCGCTTGAAGTACGCAACGATAGCTTTATCGTGCCGGAATTCGTGGCGCTGGCGCGCAGACACAAGGCGGCGATCGTCTATGCCGATCATGCCAAGTATCCCGACATCGCCGACGTTACAGCCGATTTCGTCTATGCACGGCTACAGACCGGCAGTGACGACAATCCCGATTGCTACACGCCGAAGGGTCTCGATGAATGGGCCGCGCGGGCAAAGACCTGGGCGGAGGGCAAGCAGCCGGCCGACCTGCGACGTGCCGATCCCGGTACCGATGCACCAGCCCAGCCGCGCGACGTGTTCGTCTACTTCATCACCGAGGGCAAAGTGCGCGCGCCGTTCGGCGCCATGGCATTGATGAAGCGAGTGAATTAGAGCGGCGGACCTCCACCCGGCGCGCCTTAGATTGTTGTTGGAACCAGCCCGGCGCGTTGATCGTTCTATCGTGGCAGGCGGCGACGTATGCGACATCGCGAACGCTTAGCCAGCGATCCCGCAAGTTCCTGCATCGGATGCAGGGACTTGAAAAAGGGCAACGACAAATGGCTATCATCCTCCTCGGTGCATTGCTTACTGTCGCTGGCGTTGTGTACATGGCAGGCGCCGTCCTTTGGCGCGGGAGGCTTAGCGATCCTGCGCCTGTCGTTCCGGATCGCCCGATGCCACACCTCGCAACACCAGGCCCGACGCTCGAGCCACGCCGGCGGGGGCTCAGTTTCCTCGGCCTGTCGCAGAATTGGCCGGGCCTTTTGATGATGGGCATTGGCCTGGCGCTGCTGTTGTTGTCGGCGCTCTTCTGATACTGCGGAATCTCGACATCTTCACTGATATCGTAACCTTATCGATACTTCCTTGCTGCATAAATCCAGTTGGGCGCAGAGTTGCTCCAGCGCGGGCAAGGAAGAGGGCATGTCACTCGACTACAACTCACTGCTGCTCGCTGTCGGCTTTTCCGCCGCCTGCCTCAGCCTGACGTTGTTCGGTATCTGGCTTACAGCGCGTTCGGAGAAATTCTTGCTGACCTGGGCGGCCAGCGTGCTGCTGGTTGTCGGCGACGTCTTCACCTACAAAGCCTATATCGACCAGCCCGGACCGATGCTCGGCGTCGCCTCGTTCACGCTGCTGCTGCTCGGCTTCTCGACCATGCTCGGCGCCGCCCACCAGTTCACCACGGGCCGCTCTCCGCTGCCGCGTATCGCGCTCGGCGCCAACATCTCGCTGGCCGTGGCCCTGCCGCCGATGGCGCTCGGCTATGACGGACTGGGCTTCATGCTGGAGAATTTCTTTGCCGCGCTGCTGCTCTTCGCCACCGCTCTCGAATACTGGAAGGGCCGTGCCGAATCCCCTGTCCCGATAATCGGGGTCACCGCGCTCTATTCGATCACCGCCGTATCCTTCGTGCTGTGCGCCATGGTTCTGGCATCGGACGGCAAGCTTGTGCTCGGCCATGCGCCGAGCAACTGGGCCGAGGACCTCAGCCTGGTCATCGTCATCGCCTGCATGACCGGTATCGGCTCCCTTTCGCTGGCACTCAACCAGGGGCGCCTGGCACAGTATCACCGCCGCAACGCGCTGACCGATCCGCTGACCGGCCTTCTCAATCGCCGAGCCCTTTTCGACATGCACGGTGATGCGCCCGTCGGCGCCTTCACGGCCGTGGTGGTGTTCGACCTCGACGGCTTCAAGGCCATCAACGACGAATTCGGCCATGCCGCCGGCGATGAAGTGCTGAGGGTGTTCGCCAGGGATCTCGCCGGCAATCTTCGCCCGGCCGATGTCGCTGCGCGCATGGGCGGCGAGGAATTCGCGCTGGTGCTGAAGCGGACCTTGCCCGAAACGGTGGAAGCCACCGCCGAATCCATCCGGGCAGCTTTCGCCGCGCGTCGCATCGAAACCGAGGCAGGCTCGCTGATTTGCACGGTCAGTGCCGGATTTGCTTTCGGCACCAAAGAGGGCCTCAGCTTCGACAAGGTGCTCAGCGCCGCCGACAAGGCGCTCTACGCCGCCAAACGCGGCGGCCGCAACCGCGTAACCGCCTCGGCATTACGGCGCGTGGGTTAGACCACGCGTATCGATGCCATGGCAACGGCCCGGAGAGATTGCGGCTCTTATGCCGCCATGACGATTTCATTGAAAGCGTCCAGGTCGACATAGAAGACCTTGGTGATCTCCTCGATCAGGTCGTCATGGCCGTAGCCTTGGGACTTCAAGATGTTGATGGCGGTGATGATATCGACGCGCTCGGTAAGCCGCCGCTTCTGGTAGTCCTCGACATAACGTTCCATGGCTGTCCCTTGGCCTGTGTGCCCAAACGCGTTTGAACGACAGAGATCGCAGGAGAGAAGCTAGGAAGCCTTGCTTGCGTGAAACTTGCCCGGTGCTAGCCGCGCCCTCGATCTGCGATGAACCAGACTGATACGGAAGCGGCCGACTCACAAAAGCCCTGCGAAAGACTAGCACGCAGCTTGTGGCGCACCAGTGACGCAGAGCGTTCGATCGGAGAAATATTGGACTTGCCAAGGACTTCGGATCGTCAACTGAAGTCCAGTGTCGATTCTACACCGTCAGGAACTTGCGTACATCAGCACGGTCTAAATCTTCCGCCGGGCCGGTATGGACGATCAGGCCACGGTCCATGATGTTGACCTCGTCGGCGAGTTCGCGGCAGAAATCGAGATATTGTTCGACCAAAAGCACGGCGATGCCGGCCTGGTCGCGCAGATAGCGGATGGCACGGCCGATATCCTTGATGATCGACGGCTGTATGCCTTCGGTCGGCTCGTCGAGCACCAGCAGCTTCGGCCGCATCACCAGCGCCCTGCCGATGGCGAGCTGCTGCTGCTGGCCGCCGGAAAGGTCTCCGCCACGCCGGCCGAGCATCTGCTTGAGCACCGGGAACAATTCGAAGACATGCGCGGGAATGTTGCGGTCGGTCCGCTTCAGGGGCGCGAAGCCCGATTCGAGATTTTCCCGCACGGTGAGCAGCGGAAAGATCTCCCTGCCCTGCGGCACGAATGCGATGCCCGACCGGGCGCGGTCATACGCCGCGCTCCGGTCGAGCGCCTTCCCCTCGAAGGCAACGCTTCCGCTCGTCAGCCGGTGGTGGCCGACGATCGATCTCATCAAACTGGTCTTGCCGACGCCGTTGCGGCCGAGCACGCAGGTGATCTTGCCCGCGCCCGCCTTCAGCGACACGCCGCGCAGCGCCTGGGCGGCGCCGTAGTGCAACGTGGCATTGGAAACTTCGAGCATGTCAGCGCCTTCTCCAGAACCTGAGAAACGACAGATCGAAGCGATGGAATTGAACCCGCCAGACCATGCTCATCTCCCCAGATAGACTTCGACGACGCGCTCGTCGGCCGACACGAAATCGAGTGTGCCTTCCGACAGCACCGAGCCCTCGTGCAGGCAGGTGACTTTGACGCCGAGTTCGCGCACGAAATGCATGTCGTGCTCGACGACGATGACCGAATGATCGCGCGCGATATCCTTGAGCAGGCGCGCGGTTTCCTCGGTCTCTGCGTCGGTCATGCCGGCGACCGGCTCGTCGACCAGAAGCAGCTTCGGATCCTGCGCCAGCAGCATGCCGATCTCGAGCCACTGCTTCTGTCCATGGCTGAGATTGGCTGCCAGGTCGTTCCGCTTGTCGCCAAGCCGGATGATGCCGAGGATATCGTCGATCTGCCGCGTCTCGGCTGCCGAGCGGCGATGGAACAGCGCCGGGAAGATCGAGCGCGGACCCTTCAGCGCCAGCATCAGGTTTTCCTCGATCGTATGGCTTTCGAAGACAGTCGGCTTCTGGAATTTGCGACCGATGCCCATCATGGCGATCTCGGCCTCGTCATGCTTGGTGAGATCCACCTCTCCGTCGAAGAACACCTCGCCCTCGTCGGGCCGCGTCTTGCCGGTGACGATGTCCATCATCGTCGTCTTGCCGGCCCCGTTGGGGCCGATGATGGCCCGCATCTCGCCCTTGTCGAGCACCAGCGACAAATTGTTGATGGCACGGAAACCGTCGAAGGAAACCGAGACGCCGTCGAGATAGAGGATCGTGTTCGACTTTGACATGATCGCTCACTCCGCCGGCTGCGGTTCGGGGCTGGTCGCGGACCAGTCACCGGGCTTTCTCGCTTCGCTACGAACAATCTTTGCCGGCAGCGGGACGTCGGCATCGGTGCCGGCTTCCTCGGCAATCGAGGCTGCCCGCAGTGCCTTGGCGTTGCCACGCCAGGAATCCCACATGCCGATAATGCCCTTGGGCAGCAAAAGCGTGACGGCGACGAACAGCCCGCCCAGTGCAAACAGCCAGAACTCCGGCAGCACGCCGGTGAACCAGGATTTGCCGGCATTGACCAGCAACGCACCGATGATCGGCCCGACAATGGTGCCGCGTCCGCCGACAGCGGCCCAAACGACGACCTCGATCGAATTGGCCGGCTCGAATTCGCCCGGATTGATGATGCCGACCTGCGGCACGTAGAGCGCACCCGCAATCCCGGCCATGACAGCCGACACGGTGAAGGCGAACAGCTTAACGTTCTCCGCCCGCCAGCCGAGGAAGCGCGTGCGGCTCTCGGCGTCGCGCACCGCCATCAAGAGCTTGCCGTATTTTGAGCCGACGATTGCCCAGGTGACGAAAACGGCGAGTGCGAGCGTCACCGCGCTGGCCGCGAACAGCGCCGAACGCGTCGCGTCGGCTTGCACGTTGAAGCCCAGAATATCCTTGAAATCGGTCAGCCCGTTATTGCCGCCGAAACCCATGTCGTTGCGGAAAAACGCGAGCAGCAGCGCATAGGTCATCGCCTGGGTGATAATGGAGAGATAGACGCCGGTGACACGGCTGCGAAAGGCAAACCAGCCGAAGACGAAGGCGAGCAGGCCCGGCACCGCCAGCACCATGAGGCCGGCGAACCAGAAATGATCGAACCCAGTCCAGAACCACGGCAATTCCTTGTAGTTCAGGAACACCATGAAATCGGGCAGGATCGGGTTGCCATAGACGCCGCGCGAGCCGATCTGGCGCATCAGATACATGCCCATCGCGTAGCCGCCGAGCGCGAAGAAGGCGCCGTGACCGAGCGAAAGGATGCCGCAATAGCCCCAGACAAGGTCGAGCGCCAAGGCGAGCAGCGCGTAGCAGAGATATTTGCCGGTCAGCGCGACGATGTAGGACGGCACGTAGAAGGCGCTGGCCGGCGAGACCGCAAGGTTGAGCAGCGGCACGATGACAGCCACCGCCAGCAGGATGAGAATCGTGATGGCAATGCGGCGATCCGCGCCGGCGGAGAAGAAGCGTCCTGAGATCATGCCTCCACCGCCCTGCCCTTGAGCGCGAACAGGCCGCGCGGGCGCTTCTGGATGAACAGGATGATCAGGACCAGCACGACGATCTTGCCGAGCACGGCGCCGGCATAGGGCTCAAGGAATTTGTTGACGATGCCGAGCGAGAAGGCGCCGACCAGCGTGCCCCACAGATTGCCGACGCCGCCGAAGACGACGACCATGAAGCTGTCGATGATGTAGCCACGGCCAAGATTGGGCGAGACATTGTCGATCTGGCTGAGCGCGACACCGGCGATGCCGGCAATGCCGGACCCTAGCGCGAAAGTCAGCGCGTCGACCCACGGTGTCCTGATGCCCATCGAGGCGGCCATGCGCCGGTTGGCGGTGACCGCGCGCATCTGCAGGCCCCAAGGCGTGCGCTTCATGACATAGAGCAGCACCGCGAAGACGGTGAGCGCGAAAACCAGGATCCACAGCCGGTTCCAGGTGATCGCAAGCTGGCCGAGATTGACTGAGCCCGACATCCAGGAGGGGTTGCCGACCTCCTGGTTTGTCGGCCCGAAGATCGAGCGTACCGACTGCTGCAGGATCAGCGAAACGCCCCATGTCGCCAGCAGTGTCTCCAACGGCCGCCCATAAAGGAAACGGATGATGCCGCGCTCGATGATCAGACCAACCAGAGCCGAGACGAGGAAGGCGAGCGGCAGTGCAATGACCAGCGACCAGTCGAACAGGTCCGGAAAAGACGTACGGATCAACTGCTGGACGACGAAGGTCGTGTAGGCGCCCAGCATGACCATCTCGCCATGCGCCATGTTGATGACGCCCATGACGCCAAAGGTGATGGCAAGTCCGATTGCCGCCAGCAGCAGCACCGAGCCAAGCGAAATGCCATACCAGATGTTCTGGCCCGCATCCCAGAAGGCCAGCGTCGAGTTAATGGTGGCGATCGCGGCTGTCGCCGCCTGCTTGATCGCATCCGGGGAATTCGCCTCGACCGAAGTCAGCAATGAAACCGCATCACGGTCGCCCCGTGCACCGATGAGTGCAATTGCGGCGAGCTTGTCCGCGTCTGGCCGGTCGGAGACCAGGATGGAGGCCGCACGAGCCTGTTCGAGCAGAGCCTTGACGCTGGCCACGGTCTCACTGGCGATCGCGGTGTCGAGCGGCTCGATGTTTGCCGCATCGGGTGTCTTGAACATGGTGTCGGCGGCGGCAATGCGGACAGTCGGATCCTTGGCGCCAAGCGTCAGCGTGCCCAGCGCATCGCGGATGACGCGGCGCAGCGTGTTGTTGACCTTGATCTTGGTGATGTCGTCCTTGCCCGCTTGGCCCGACGCTTCGCCGTTCAGCGGGTCGAAAAGCTGAACGCTCTCGCCTGCTTCCTTACCGGCAAACACCAGGGAATCGGCCTTGCGGACATAAAGGTTGCCGTCGGCGAGTGCCGCAAGCGGCCGCTCCACCGCCGGGTCACCGGTGCCTGCCAATTCGTGGACGACGGCTCCTGTCTCCGAAAAGCCCTTGGCCGTCGCGAATTTGGCGATGATGCCGCGCAGATCGGCCTCGCCTGCGCCCGATGACGACAGCATCGCCAGCAGGAACAACAGCGTCAGGCCCGCGCGGATCAAGGTCATCGGCTTCTGTTAGCCCCTTGGAGGTTTGAATTGGGCGTGCCCCCGCCGGGGGGCGCCGGGCCGGCCCCCGCGGGGGGGCGCTCGAAGCCCGGGGGATGGGACGAAGGGGCCCCGCCGGGGGGGTCCCTGAGGTGGATTTCGGGCGCCCAGGCCCGGG
>NZ_JAMYMV010000016.1:0-94349 GCF_040318715.1 Mesorhizobium sp. M1050
CGCATCCTGACCCCGTTTAAAAGGTCAAGACTTACCGGACAGATCGTGTGCTACCTAAACCGGACATATCGTGTGCTACCGACACAGAGAGACCTAGGGCTTGCGCGGCAAAGGATTGAAGTTTGCGCCGCCCCTCATCCGCCTGCCGGCACCTTCTCCCCATCACTATACGAGGAGAAGTGCCTGGCAGGGCGATGAGGGGCGGCGCAAACGCTCGTATAACAATCTGCGGTAGCCACTCAGCCCTGGCTGGGCACCACCAGCACCTTGACCTCGCCGGGCGCCGGTGGATTGGCGATCACCGCTGCCGCGTCTTCGAGCGGCACCTGCCTGGAGATCAGCCTGTCGATCTCGATTGCACTCGATGCAATGAGTTCGGCGGCGCGGCGATGGGTGTAGGGATTGAGGAAGGAACCGAGCACCTTCAGTTCCCGGAACAGCAGGTCGAAGGGCTCGAATTCCGCTTTCATGCCTTGCGGCGTCACGCCGACGACGACGACCGTGCCGCCGGTGCGGGCCAGCCGCATTGACTGCTCGACGGTCTCTCGCACGCCTGCGCATTCGAACACCACGTCGGCTCCGCCCGGCACCAGACCGGCTGGTCCGGCGATGGCTTCGATGACATCGGCGGCGGTCGGATCGACCGTCGTCGTGGCGCCGAGTTCCTCGGCGAGCGCGCGCCGCGAGGCCTGTCTGGTCGACAGGACGATGGTCGTGGCCCCGGCCAGTCTAGCCAGTTGCACGGTGAGCAGGCCGATCACGCCGCCGCCAAGCACGACCACCGAGCTGCCTGGTCTGATCGCGGCAAGGTCCACGCCATGCAGACAACAGCCTAGCGGCTCGCAGAATGCACCGTGCATTGGATCCAGGCCCACAGGCAGGACAAAAGCCTGCTTCTGCGGCAAGGCAAGATATTCGGCAAAACCGCCGTCGCGATGGATGCCGATGGCTTGCAGATTGCTGCAGAGGTTGACCCGTCCGGCATGACAATGCGCGCAACGCCCGCAGGCGATGTTGGGGTCGCCGGTGACACGATCGCCAATGGCAAAGCCGGATACGGATGCTCCGATCGCCTCGACGATGCCGGAGAACTCATGGCCGGGCGTCACCGGCGGCGTGCACGGAAATTCACCGTGAAACAGATGCCGGTCGGTTCCGCAGACGCCACAGGCTTCGACACGCACCAGAAGCTCGTCCGGCCCGATATCGGGTTTGTCGACTTCGCGCAGCGCGATGCTGCCCACCGCTTCCAGCCGAACCGCCTTCATGATTTTGCCCATGCCGGGTTCAGTTGAAGCTTGGCGGCTGCGACAGATCCGGCTGCGGTGCCGCCGGTTGGGCCGGCGCCGGTTCGCCGAAGCTCGGCGGCTGCGACAGATCATCGGGCGCGGCGGGAGCGGCTGGTGCCGTGCCGCCGGCAGATGGTGTGCCCAGCGGTGACAAGCCGGGTGCCTCCGGCACTTTGTAATCGATCGTGCCCGGATCGACGGTCGTTCCCTTGTAGTGCATCACCATTTGCGGGAACGCGATGGTCAGCCCGATCATGATCACCTGTATGCAGACGAAGGGCACCGCACCCCAATAGATCTGCCCGGTGGTTACCGGCGCGATCTGCTTGCCGGTGAGGCGGTCGAGATAGGGCACGCGGGCGGCAACCGAACGCAGATAGAAGAGCGCGAAGCCGAAGGGCGGGTGCATGAAGCTGGTCTGCATGTTGACGCCCAGAAGCACGCCAAACCAGATCAGGTCGATGCCGAGCTTGTCGGCGGCCGGCGCCAGCAGCGGCACGATGATGAAGGCGAGCTCGAAGAAGTCGAGGAAGAAGGCGAGGAAGAAGACGAGCAGGTTGACGCCGATCAGGAAGCCGACCTCGCCGCCCGGCAGCGAGATCAGCAGGTGTTCGACCCATATGTGGCCGTTGACGCCGTAGAAGGTCAGCGAGAACACCCGCGCGCCGATCAGGATGAACAGCACGAAGGACGACAGCCGCGTCGTCGAGGTCAGCGCCTGCTTGACCACGTCCAGCGACAGCCTGCCTTTTGCCGCCGCCATGATCAAGGCGCCGACCGAGCCCATGGCGCCACCTTCGGTCGGGGTGGCGATGCCGAGGAAGATGGTGCCCAGCACCAGGAAGATCAGCGCCAGCGGCGGGATCAGCACGATGATCACCTGCTGCGCGAGCCTCGACATCATGTTGAAGTTCAGGCCTTTGTCGGCAATGGCCACAATGTAGATAAAGAGCACTCCGGCGGTGGCGCCGAGAATGTCGGCATTGTCGCCATGCGTCGGCGCCAGATAGCGATACGCCGCGTAGGAAACCGCTGATGTGACCGCCAGCGCCACCAGCAAGGACATCACGCCATGGCCGAGCTTACGGGCCTCGAGCGGCAGCGCCGGCATCGAATTCGGCCGGATGAAGGACATGATCAGGATGTAGGACATATAGAGCCCGGTGAGCACGAGGCCCGGGATCAGCGCGCCTGCATACATGTCGCCGACCGAACGGCCGAGCTGGTCGGCGAGGACGATCAGCACGAGCGACGGCGGGATGATCTGGGCGAGCGTGCCAGACGCTGCGATGACGCCGGCCGCCACGCGCCGGTCATAGCCGTAACGCAGCATGATCGGCAGCGAGATCAGGCCCATGGCGATGACGGACGCGGCCACCACGCCGGTGGTCGCCGCCAAAAGGGCGCCGACGAAGATCACCGCATAGGCGAGGCCGCCGCGGATTGGCCCGAACAGCTGGCCGATCGTGTCGAGCAGATCTTCGGCCATGCCCGATCGTTCAAGCACGATGCCCATGAAGGTGAAGAACGGAATGGCCAGCAGCGTGTCGTTCGACATCACCCGGCTGCCGTAGAAATTATCCGGCAGTGCGTGCAGAAGCGGCCAGGCGAGGTTGATCGATCCACCGGAATAGGGCGAGAGGAGCACGCCGATGAAGAAGAACATCAAGCCGTTGGCGGCTAGCGAAAAGGCGACTGGATAGCCGATCAGCAGGAAGATGATCAGCGATGCGAACATGATCGGCGCCATGTTCTGGGCGATGAACTCCATCACGAGCGCACCTCGTCGGCCAGTGCCTTGGCTTCGAGTTCGGCCTGCTCATGCACAGATATGAACGGGTTGGGATCGTCCATGTCGCCGCGCATGATGGCGATCTTCTTGATGATCTCGGAGACGCCCTGCAGCGCGAGCAGGAAAAAGCCGATGAGCAGGATGGCCTTGGCCGGCCAGATGATGAGCCCGCCGGAATTGTTGGACATTTCGCCGCTGCGAAACGACAGCGACACATAGGGAACGAAATAGATCACCATCAGCGTCACGAACGGCATCAGAAAAAGCAGATGGCCAAGCAGGTCGATCCAGTGCTGCACGCGGCGTGAAAACAGGCCGTAGACGATGTCGATGCGGATATGTTCGTTCTGCTTCAGCGTATAGGCGGCGGCCAGCATGAAGGCGGCGCCGAACAGATACCACTGCAGCTCGAGCCAGGCGTTCGAGGATATGTCGAACATCTTGCGGATGATGGCGTTGGCGGCGCTCACCAGGATCGCCAGCAGGATCAGCCACGACACCCATTTGCCAATGAACTCATTCGCACGATCGATGGTCCTGGATAGAGCGAGAAGCCCTGCCATGCATTCCTCCCTGTATGTCGGAGGCGTGCCGGCTCCCCCTTATTGTCCGTCACGCCACGTGGTCCAACGGTATGCCGTGCGTGGACTGACGGGTCAACAAGGATAGCGGCGGCAAGATATCATTGCACGGGAGAGTTGGGCGGATACCGGCTCTCTGCCCCGCGTCATGCAACCAAAGTCTGATGCGGTTCAGGCAATCTTGCCGGTGTCGCGGCCGGCGCCGATCAGCACCAGGATCGCGACCAGGAACAGGTACATCCACGCATCGCGCCATTCGACCGGGAAATAGCCGGTCCACAGCGATTCGGCCATGCCGAAAGCGGCCGCGCCCAGCGCCGCCCGCGGCGGCGAGAGATAGCCGCCGACCGCCGTCACGAACAGGATCTTCAGCCCGTAGACGAGGCCGGAGCCGAAGCTGACATTGCCGTAATAGAGGCCGGCCATGATGCCGGCCAGCGCGGCGCAGAAACCGCCGAACAGCACAGCATGCCGTAACACCGCGCGCACGTCGACGCCGCACATCGCGGCTGCCTTGGGATCATCGGAAACGGCGCGCCATCGCCGGCCGAAGCCCGAACGGGCAAACGTCCAGCTGGCCAGGGCGATTGTCGCCAGCGCCACCGCGCAGTCGATGAGCTGGATAAGCGTCAGCGTCGCCTTGAAGGTCGCGCCGTGCGCGAAAACGACAGGCTGTGCCAGCATCGGCGGCAGCCACAAATCGTGCGTGTCGGCCGCGATGCGGCTCGCCTCGGACAACAGCAACAGGATGCCGAGCGTCGTTACCACGATCGCGTTGGGTGTACGGTCAGCCAAGGGTTCGAAGACGCTGCGGGACAGCACGTGGCTGAGCAGTGCGGCATAGAGGAAAGCCGCGACGACGCCGAGCGCCACCGCCGCGAGCAGCGTCAGCCACAGCACCTGATAGCCGAAGGCCGCGGTGAGGATCATCGTCTGGCCGCAAAAGGCGAACAGCGCGCCATAGGCGAGGTTGGTGCGGTGCAGGATGCCGTTGGTCAGCACATAGCCGAAGGCGAGCAGCGCGTAGAGCGCGCCCGAATGCAGCCCGTTCAGCACCTGCTGGAAGAAATAGAGCATGCGAAATCCTCGGAGCATGTCGCCCAAAAGTGCGAAGTGGCTTTGTGACGACGACATGCTCAAAAGGCTGCGGAGACCGCACCCTGCGGTAAGGTTTGCATCGCTGAAACTAACTTGTCAAACGCGATTTATCGGTTAGATTTCTGGCATGACGGTATCCTGGACACCGCACCGCTTCACTGGCGGCCTGCTTGCGCTCGACACGGCGAACACCGTCGTGCGGCGCGGCGATCCGCAGAGGTCTTTCGACCGCTTCGATGATCCGGCCGAGATTGCCCGCTTCGCCGATGCGGCGAGCCGCTTTCGCGCCGCCGAGCTTGGCGGCAGGCCGCTGGCAGCGCCGTCACCAGAGACGATTGCACCCGTCGTGCTGTCGATCCGCGAGGCGACGGACCGGCTGTTTCGTGGGGCGGTATCGAAGGGTTCGATTGCAACCTCCGATTTGCCGGGCTTCCTCACAGCCTGCTCCGATGGCCTGGCCGGCAGCCGGACCGAGATCGGTGCGCCGGGAAGGCCGTTCGGCGATCCGGTGACGCCGATCGCCTTCGAGACGGCGCTGGCGGTTTCGGCGCTCTCGCTGCTGCGCGACGACACCACCGCAAGGCTCAGAATCTGTCCCAACTGCACCTGGCTGTTCGTCGACAGAAGCCGCAATTCCAGCCGCCTTTGGTGCGACATGGCGGTGTGCGGCAACCGCCAGAAGGCAAGTCGTCACTATCGTCGCCGCCGCATGGCGGAAAATGAGGTCAAGAATGCTTAAAGGTTTTTCCCGTTCGGTCGTCGTCGGTGCAGCACTCATCGCCGCCGTTGCGCTCGGCGCCTGCCGCGACACCGGCAACGATGACGGCAAGCTGTTCGAGATTTCCGGCAAGATATTCGTCTTCAACTACCGCCTCGCCAGGGCGACCTATGTGGTGACGCTACGGCCGCTGAAGCCGATGGGAGAAGGCCAGGTGGCGGTCGCCAGCTTCCAGGACCCGGCCGGCGGCGCGCCATTGGTGGTCGAGCAAAAGGTCTGGCCGAAGCTCGACAAGGTGACGCTGGAAAGCCCGGCTCTGACCTGCGTCGTCAAGAACAAGCCCTATGCGATTGCCATCAGCATCAAGGGGGCCGACGGTGCGGTCCTGCAGGAGATCGACACCACGTTGATGTCGACGGAAGACCAGTCGATCCTGCCCGATCGACCGCTGGTCATCGACCAGCTCTATACGGCCAATCCCGATCTCGTCGGCCATCCCGACGGCAAGCTGCCGGGCCAGCCGAAGCCGGATTGCTCGAAGGGTACCTGACCCGCCACTGCCAGCGCGGTTGAGCGCCGCGCAATGCCCGCAGCGATGATCGCCAGCTGTTCGTTCTGCGTTGCCTGGCACCTGCGATTTTGTTTGACCTGCCTTGCAAGGGGAGAAAGGATGCGTCATCCGATCCCGACGCTGGCCGCCTGCCCCCGCGCGGCCTCCGCAGAGGAAATTCCTGATGACGCTGCATGACGTCGCGCTCGACGATAAGTTCGACCTGGCAAAGGAGCGCATCTTCCTGTCCGGCGCGCAGGCGGTCATCCGCATGCTTCTTATGCAGCGCGAGCGTGACCGCCGCGCCGGTCTGAATACGGCCGGCTTTGTCTCCGGCTATCGCGGCTCTCCGCTCGGCGGCCTCGACATGCAGCTGTGGAAGGCCAAGAAACAGCTCGCCCAGGCCGATATCGTGTTCCAGCCAGGCCTCAACGAGGAACTGGCCGCCACCGCTTGCTGGGGCGCGCAGCAGACGGAGCTGCTGGGCGAGGGCACCTATGACGGCGTCTTTTCGGTCTGGTATGGCAAGGGGCCGGGTGTCGATCGATCCGGCGATGTGTTCCGCCACGCCAATCTCGCCGGCTCGTCCAAGCATGGCGGCGTGCTCGCCCTGATGGGCGACGACCACATGGCCGAATCCTCGACCAACGCCCATGCCACCGAGTTCCTGTTCGTCGACACCATGGTGCCGATCCTCAACCCGGCCGGTGTCCAGGAGATCATCGATTATGGGCTCTACGGCTTTGCCATGTCGCGCTTTGCCGGCACCTGGACGGCGATCAAATGCGTCAAGGACAACATCGAATCGACGGCCTCGGTCGATGCCTCGCTCGGGCGGCTGAACATCGTGGTGCCGGATTTCGACATGCCGCCTGGCGGTCTCAACATCCGCCACGAGATCGATATGCTCGGCCAGGAGCAACGGTTGCATGAGCACAAGCGTGCCGCGGCTTCGGCCTTCATCCTTGCCAATGGGCTGAACCGCATTGTCTATTCGGGCGGCCGCAACCCGAAGATCGGCATCATCACGCTGGGCAAGAGCTATCTAGATGTTCGCCAGGCGCTGGAGGACATCGGCATCGACGAGGCGGCCGCCAACCGCATCGGCGTGCGGCTGTTCAAGGTCGGCTGCCCCTGGCCGCTCGATCTGCATCACATCGCCGATTTCGCCCGCGGCCTCGACACCATCGTCGTCGTCGAGGAGAAACGCTCGCTGATCGAGGTACAGCTGCGCGAGAGCCTCTACGGCACCGCAACGCAGCCCGTCATTGTCGGCAAGAAGGACGAGCGCGGCGACTGGCTGTTCCCTGCCAAGGGCGCGCTCGACCCCAACGAGATCGCCATCGCGCTTGGCGAGAGGATTGTCAGGACCATCGGCCCGTCCGAGGAGATTTCGGCGCGGGTGGCAAAGCTGCGGCAGTTCCAGGCAATGCTCGCCGACGCCACCGACATCGGTTCGCGCACACCCTTCTTCTGTTCCGGTTGCCCGCACAACTCCTCGACCAAGGTGCCGGACGGCTCGATCGCCGCTGCCGGTATCGGTTGCCACTTCATGGCGTTGTGGATGGACCGCAATACCCTCGGCTTCACGGCGATGGGCGGCGAGGGCGCGCAATGGGTCGGCCAGGCGCCGTTCTCCAAGCGCGGCCATATCTTCCAGAATCTCGGCGATGGCACCTACAATCATTCAGGCACGCTGGCGATCCGCTTTGCACTGTCGAGCGACGCCAACATCACCTACAAGATCCTCTACAACGACGCCGTCGCGATGACCGGCGGCCAACCGCACGAAGGTGGCCTAACCGTCGATATGATCGCCAGGCAGGTGCGGGCCGAAGGCGTCGACCGCATCGCCATCGTCACCGATGAACCCGACAAATATGCCGGCAAGGCCGAATTCCCGGCCGGCGCCACCATTCATCACCGCGACGATCTCGATCTCGTCCAGCGCGAACTGCGGGACGTTAAGGGCGTATCGGTCTTGCTGTACGACCAAACCTGCGCCGCCGAAAAGCGCCGCCGCCGCAAGCGCGGCACATTCCCAGATCCCGACAAGCGGGTCTTCATCAACGAGCTGGTCTGCGAAGGCTGCGGCGATTGCGGCGTGCAATCGAACTGTGTCTCGATCCAGCCGGTCGAGACCGAATTCGGCCGCAAGCGCAGGATCGACCAGTCCAGCTGCAACAAGGATTTCTCCTGCGTCAATGGCTTCTGCCCATCCTTCGTCACCGTGCACGGAGCCAAGATCCGCAAGGCCGAAGGCCTTGCCGGCAAGGCTAACCCGCTCGACGGCGTGCCGACGCCCGCCGAATTCGCGCTTGGCGAACAGGGCTGGGCGGCAATCATCGACGGTGTCGGCGGCACCGGCGTGGTCACCGTCGGTGCCGTGCTTGGCATGGCCGCACATCTCGAGGACAAGGGTTGCGGCATGATCGACATGGCCGGCCTTGCCCAGAAGGGCGGTTCGGTGTTTACCCATGTCCGCATCGCCCGCACCCCGGACGACATCCACGCGATCCGCGTTTCGGCCGGCAAGGCCGATCTCGTGCTTGGCTGTGACCTCGTCGTGTCGGGCGCCAAGAAGGTGCTGACCGCGGTGCGCGAGGGCCACACCATCTTCCTCGCCAACACCGCCGAGATCATGCCCGGCGAATTTGCCCGTTCGGCCGATTTCTCGTTGCCGATAGAGCGCCTGAAGAAAGCGATCCGCACTGCTGCCGGAGACGACAAGGCGCATTTCTTCGACGCCACCCGCACCGCCACGGCACTTTTCGGCAATTCACTCGGCGCCAACATGTTCATGCTCGGCTTTGCCTTCCAGCATGGCGGTTTGCCGCTCTCCGCCGAGGCGGTCGAGAAGGCGATCCAGCTCAATGGCGAAGCCGTGGCGATGAACATCGCCGCCTTCCGCTGGGGCCGTCGTGCTGCCCATCAGCCGGACTTCGTGCGCGGCCTCGTCGCCCAGCCGGGCCCAACCGTTCCTGGAAAGACCGGCCACGCTGCGGACGTCGCCGAGACGCTGGACGACATCATTGCCCGCCGCGTCGCATTCCTGACCGCCTATCAGAACGGCGCTTATAGCAGGCGTTATGCCGAAAGACTGGCCCTGTTGCGAACCGCCGAAGCGAAGGCGGTGCCCGGTTCGACCGCGGTGTCGGAAGCCGCAGCCAGGAACCTGTTCAAGCTGATGGCGATCAAGGATGAGTACGAAGTGGCGCGGCTCTACAGCGATGGCTCGTTTGCCGCCGAATTGAGCAAGCAGTTCCAGAGCTACGACAAACTCGAATTCCACCTCGCGCCGCCGATCATGGGCCGGCGCGGCAATGACGGCAAACCCAGGAAATCGAGTTTCGGCCCCTGGATGATGAAGGGTTTTCGCCTGCTGGCAGCGATGAAAGGCCTGCGCGGCACGGTCTTCGACCTGTTTGGCTACACCGCCGAGCGGCGCATGGAGCGACAGCTTCTGGCACAGTACGAGGCGGATCTGGAGCTAATCGCCGGAGCGCTGGCACCAGCCCACGTTGATGCGGCGGTTGCGCTGGCGTCGGTGCCGGCTCTCATTCGCGGCTATGGCCATGTCCGGCAAGCCAGTGCCAAACAGGCGGCCGGCGAGCGCTCGCGGTTGCTCCAGCGCCTCGCAAACGCACCGGCGGGGGCGGCACTTCGGGCCGCCGAGTGAAGGCCTTGTTTACCTGAAGCTCGATTTCCCGGTCTGTCCTGCTTTTGCGCTCTTGCGGCAACCGAGCCAAAGCCTCTGTTCTAAGCCTTTCTTAAGGCGGATGTGGGATGACGAGGCCTAGCGTTGGGCCGACGATATGGGCAGAACAAAGACCGAAAACATCCCGGCGGATGTTTATATCCAGTTTGTGCGGTCGTTGTTCGACAACGCTCACATGCTGGTGATTGGCGGCGTGTGCTACTGGATCCTAGGATTCATGATCTACTTGCGCACGCACGATTCATTGTTCCTGGCTTTTTCTTTTAGTCTGCTGTCAATCAGCCTTTTCCGCTATTTCGGCATTCGCGACTTCCAAAAGGCGGGCGGTGTAATAGCCAATGTCCAAGAGGCGCAGCAGTGGGAGCGCAACTATATCCTCAAGGGCAGCCTGCAGGGCCTCGGCCTGGGCGCGCTGTGCTTCATATCGATCTATGTGTATCCAGATCCCTTTGCCGAACTGGCCGCGACGTCGCTGGCCATCGCAACCCTGGTGACGGTTGTTGGCCGGAACTACGGATCTCCGCTCATGGTGCGGATTTTTTCCGTGACCTTCATTGGTCCGGCAGCACTTGCACTCTTGCTGCGCATGGATATCCCCTCGGTCGTTCTGGGGCTGATGATCATCCCCTTGACGTTTATCACGATCAACAGCGCCGACCACGTCCGCAACGTGCTTTTCTCGGCGGTCATCGGTCACAAGGAAGCGAAGAAGCTCGCGCACAGGTTCGATCGCGCCCTCAACACCATGTCACATGGCCTGGTCATGCTCGGCCCCGACGGCCGCGTGGCGGTAGCCAATGCCGAAGCTGCCCATCTGATGTCGCTCAAGTCCGGGGATGCGCTGCTTGGGCGATCCATCCACGGTCTTTTGCTGCGTGGCGTCGCCGCGGGCATGTTGGCACCGAAGGATTGCCGCTACATCGAGGCCCAGTTGACGCGCGCCTTGCGCGAGGGCCGCGACCGCAAGGTGCTTGTTTCCCTCGCCAACGGCCAGCACTATGAATTTTCGGCACGCGAAGGCAGCCAGGAGCTGGGCGTCATCACCTTCGAGGACGTGACGGGGCGCGTCGAGGCGGAAGACAAGATCCGCTTCATGGCGCGTTACGACAATCTTACCGGCCTGCCCAACCGTGCCTATTTCCACGAGTTGATCGGCGAGGCCATGGCGTCCGGCGACCGCGACCGTTTCTGCGGGCTGGCGGTGCTCGACCTCGACGACTTCAAAAGCGTCAACGACACGCTTGGACATCCGATCGGCGACGGGTTGATCTACGCCGTTGCCGAGCGGCTTGCAGCCATTGCCGGGCAAGGCATCACGGTCAGCCGTTTCGGCGGCGACGAATTCATGGTCTTCTTCGACCGAGTCGAGGATGAGAGCCATCTGACAAGCCAGCTCGACGAGATTTTCGCCGGACTGCAGGGGGAGGTGGACGTTGCCGGTCACGGCCTGCGCATCCAGGCCAGCGGCGGCGCGGTGCTGTCGCGGGTGAAGGATACCGATGTCGACGCCATGATCGTCAAGGCTGACCTGGCACTCTACAAGGCCAAGGAACTCGGCAAGAACGGATGGCGGCTATTCGAGGCGGCAATGGACGCCGCGTTCCGCAACCGCCAGCTGATGAAGGCGGATCTGCGCAGCGCGGTGGAAAACAAGGAATTGCGGGTAGTCTACCAGCCGATCGTGGCGATGAACACGATGCGCATCGCCGGTTGCGAGGCGCTCTGCCGCTGGGACCATTCCGATCTCGGGCCGATCTCGCCCAGCATCTTCATTCCGCTGGCCGAGGAAATGGGCATCATTTCCGAGATCAGCACCTTCGTGCTGCAGGCAGCCTGTACCGAATGCGCCAAATGGCCCGACCAGACCAGTGTCTCGGTCAATCTCTCCGCCAAGGATTTCCGCAGCCGCGATGTCATCCAGAAGGTCCGGGATGCGCTGGCGAACTCTGGCCTCGCCGCTGGCCGGCTGGAAATCGAGGTCACCGAAACGGCGCTGCTCGATGACAAATCTCTGACACGCCAGTACATCGAGGAATTGAAGCAGATTGGCGTGCGCATCGCTCTCGACGATTTCGGCACCGGCTATTCGAGCCTGAGCTATCTGCACAAGCTGCCGCTCGACAAGATCAAGATCGACCGCTCATTCCTGATGGACGTCACCCAGAACCCGCGTTCGTTGGAACTACTCAAGGGCATCGTCAACCTGTCGCGGCCCCTGGGGCTTTCCGTGACTGTCGAAGGCGTAGAGACCTTCGAGCAGCTCAAGATCTTGGCCTTGCAGGTCAAACCCGATCTCGTTCAGGGCTTCCTGTTCGGTGCCGCGCTCAGTGCGTCGGGTATCGAGACGATGTCGAATGTCACTTGGCCTTTCGCCGCTGACCTGCGCCTCACCGGCAAACGGACAGCCAGATAGCGCCGTGACCGACGGCTCAAGCGTTGGCTGAGCTCACGCACCTGTGTTGCTGGAGGTGCGATGTCTGGGGGCAATGATCCACATCCTTCTCAGGGCGCGTTCCTCATCAAATACATTCTCAAGTGGGCGGCTCAGCTGTTAAGGTTAACAGAAGGTAAACCAACAACATCTAAATTTCAGCTTGTGTCTCATTCTTACTCGAATAGCTTGTGCGTAGGCGGAATTTCGAGGACAGATGATGGATGCTGCAAGGGCTGCAAGCAATACGTCCGGCGCGGTCAGCGCAGCCGGGGATTCGGTGCTGAATCGATCGATTATGCAACTGCTGGAGCATGTCGATTATCGCCTCATCACCGGAGGCGAGGATTTGGAGGCGATTTACCGGCTTCGCTATAAATCCTATCTGCGCTCAGGCATGTGCGGCCCAATCGCCAGCGGGATGTTCGAGGATCGCTGGGACAATCTGCCCAATTCCTACCGGTTCGGTGTCTATTGCTATGGCGAATTGGTCAGCACGATCCGCTTCCATTACATTTCCAGCGAGCACCCGAATTCGCCCTCCGTCGATGCCTATCCGGAAATACTGATCGAGCGACTTGCCCGCGGAGAAACCTTCATCGACGGAACCCGCTTCGCAACCGATCCTGACGGTGCGCCGGCGCCCGGAGTGCTGCCTTTCCTGACCCTCAGGCTAGCCATGGTGGCCTCGCGCTATTTTGGCCAGAACTCGGTGCTTACGCCGGTCAAGATCGAGCATTCCAATTTTTATTCCCGTTACTTCAATGCTGTGCAGAGGACCGAGGGAAAAGTATTTCCGGGCGTTCTTACCAAGATCGCACTGTTCGAAATCCGCGCCGGCGAGAATATGCGACTGACGCTCGAACGGTTCCCATTCTTCAGGTCGACGCCGATGGAACAGCGGCTGATGTTTGCCAATCCGGCCATCAACCGACTGACACCCCTGTCGATTGTTCCAACAGCGAAATATTATCGCGACGCCGCCTGAGGCTTCCGATTTTTGCGGAGCGTCCGGAGCTTTCCGGCCAGACAGGCGTTCTGATGAAGGCGGCGCGTTGACGCTCCGCGTCTCCATTTCGACGGATTTGCCAGAAGGAACCCGACATGACCATTTCCACGCTAGCGCTCACCCCGCTCATCTCGCTGATCGCCGGCGTGCTGATCCTCGTGATGCCAAGGCTGTTGAACTATATCGTCGCGCTCTATCTGATCGTGGTCGGACTGCTCGGGCTTTTCCCGCATCTTGCCGGTTGAGGCAGCGCAAGCGCCCCGCCTCGACGCTTTCGAAGTATCTTTCCACATCAGGCGGCCGGACCCAGTGTCGAGCGCGGCGTCGCGTCGGCAGCCGGCTTCAATTTTCCCTTGAGGCAGTTGTCGGCTGCGATGCGGCAATAGCGCCATTGCTCTCGGCCCGGCTTTTCGCTATGTGCCTGAAAGATGTCTTCGAAGGGGTATTCCTATGGCTGATCACTCGCCGACCGGTCCTGTCGAACTGGGCGCGAAGATGGACTATGCCGAGCATGATCGCACTTATGCGGGCTTCCTCAGGCTGGCCAAATACGGATCGCTTTTCTGCGGAGCCCTGCTCTTGGCGATGGCTTTCGGCTTTTTCGCGGGCGGCTTCTTCTCTGCTACCATCCTGTTCGCGCTGATTATGGCCGTCGGCGCCCTTATTCTCCGATAGATTTTCCGACTTTTTGTCCACGGAGCCGCCGCGAGGCCGGCCGGCGTCTTGCGGGAACGAGCTTCCGGCCGAAAGGATCATGCGGTGGGACAGACTGTTTTCATCCCTCGTGAGCTCGACGCGAACGAGCCGCGCGTCGCGGCTTCACCCGATACGGTGAAGCGGCTGGCGGCGCTGGGCTTCGAAATCGTCGTCGAAACCGGTGCAGGCACGAGATCGCGCATCCCCGACGAGGAATTCGCCAAGGCCGGTGCCGCTATCGGCAAGGCTTCCGATATCGCCAAGGCCGATGTGGTGCTGAAAGTGCGCCGGCCGACGGATCTCGAGCTGAAGAGCTACAAGCTAGGCACTGCGGTCATCGCCATCATGGATCCCTATGGCAACGATGCCGCCGTGGCAGCCCTTGCCAAGGCCGGCGTGACCGCATTCTCGATGGAATTCATGCCGCGCATCACCCGGGCGCAGTCGATGGACGTTCTGTCGTCGCAGGCCAACCTCGCCGGCTATCAGGCGGTGATCGACGGCGCTTCGGAATATGACCGGGCATTGCCGATGATGATGACTGCGGCAGGCACGGTGCCCGCGGCAAAGGTCTTCATCATGGGCGTCGGCGTTGCCGGCCTGCAGGCGATCGCCACCGCGCGCCGGCTTGGTGCGGTCGTCACTGCCACCGACGTTCGCCCCGCCGCCAAGGAACAGGTCGCCTCGCTCGGCGCAAAGTTCCTCGCGGTTGAGGACGAGGAGTTCAAGGCTGCCGAAACGGCCGGCGGCTACGCCAAGGAAATGTCGAAGGAATACCAGGCCAAGCAGGCGGCACTCACATCAGAGCATATCGCCAAGCAGGACATCGTCATCACCACGGCGCTGATCCCAGGCCGGCCGGCGCCGAAACTGGTTTCGGCGGCGATGGTCGCCTCGATGAAGCCGGGTTCGGTGCTCGTCGACCTGGCCGTCGAGCGGGGCGGCAACGTCGAGGGGGCCGAAGCCGGCAAGGTCGTCACCACGGCCAACAACGTCAAGATCGTCGGCCATCTCAATGTGCCTGGCCGTGTCGCGGCGTCGGCATCGCTGCTTTACGCCAGGAACCTGTTCGCCTTCCTCGAGACGCTGGTCGACAAGACGACGAAGACGCTTGCCATCAATCGCGATGACGACCTGGTCAAGGCGACGATGCTGACCGACGGCGGCAAGATCGTGCATCCTGCTTTCATAAAGGCCGACCGGCAGCCGCGTGTCGAGCCGGCTGCAATCCCAGCCAAGACCATGGTCGCCGATGCTTCGGCCAAGCCGAAGAAGGCCGCTCCCAAGAAGGCAGCCGCAGCCAGGTCGCCCTCGTCGAAGTCGAAAGGCATTGCGTGATGGATCAGACCCTGCAGAAAGCCCTCGACCAGCTCGACCAGGCCTCCGCCGCCGTTCGGCTGGCGGTGCAGAATATGGCGGCCGCGCCCGGCGGCGCCGAGGCGGCGGGTGGTGCCGCGCACGCGTTGTCCGGCGGTGCCATCGATCCCTTTGTTTTCCGTTTCGCCATCTTCGTGCTGGCGATCTTCGTCGGCTATTATGTCGTCTGGTCGGTCACCCCCGCCTTGCACACGCCGCTGATGGCCGTCACCAACGCCATCTCCTCGGTCATCGTCGTTGGCGCATTGTTGGCCGTCGGCATCGCGGCCTCCGGCATCGCCGCGGGCTTCGGCTTCGTCGCCTTGATGCTGGTCTCGGTCAACATCTTCGGCGGCTTCCTCGTCACCCAGCGCATGCTGGCCATGTACAAGAAGAAGGACAAGTAGAGCGCCATGAACGCCAACTTCGCGTCCTTCCTCTACCTTGTTTCAGGCGTCCTGTTCATCATGGCGCTGCGCGGGCTGTCGCACCCGACCACCAGCCGCCAGGGCAATCGCTACGGCATGATCGGCATGGGCATTGCCATCGCCACCACGCTGGCGCTGGCGACCCCGTCCGCTGGCCGCTTCGGCCTGATCGTGCTCGGCCTTGCCATTGGCGGCGGTGTCGGCGCCGTCACCGCGCGCCGCATTGCCATGACCTCGATGCCGCAGCTGGTCGCCGCCTTCCACTCGCTCGTCGGCCTTGCCGCCGTCATGGTGGCGGCCGCCGCCATCTATGCGCCGGAAAGTTTCGGCATCGGCACGGTCGCCGACATCCACGCCCAGGCGCTGATCGAGATGAGCCTCGGCGTCGCCATCGGCGCCATCACTTTCACCGGCTCGGTCATCGCCTTCTTGAAGCTCGATGGCCGCATGTCCGGCAAGCCGATCATGATCGGCGGCCGCCACTTCATCAACGCAGCCCTTGGCATCGCGCTGATCGTGCTGATCGTGCTGCTGGTTGCGAGCGAGTCCAAGTTGGTGTTCTGGCTGATTGTGGCGGCCTCGCTTGTCCTTGGCGTGCTCTTGATCATCCCGATCGGCGGCGCCGACATGCCGGTGGTCGTGTCGATGCTCAACTCCTATTCGGGTTGGGCGGCGGCCGCACTCGGCTTCACGCTCGGCAATCTGGCGCTGATCATCACCGGTGCGCTGGTCGGCTCGTCCGGCGCGATCCTGTCCTACATCATGTGCAAGGGCATGAACCGCAGCTTCATTTCCGTCATCCTCGGCGGTTTCGGCGGCGAGACTACCGCCACGGCGGACGATGGCATCGAGCGCACGGTCAAGCAGGGCTCGGCAGACGATGCCGCCTACCTGATGATGAACGCGCAGAAGGTCATCATCGTGCCGGGCTACGGCATGGCGGTCGCCCAGGCCCAGCACGCGCTGCGCGAAATGGCCGACAAGCTGAAGGCTAACGGCGTCGACGTGAAATACGCCATTCATCCGGTCGCCGGCCGCATGCCCGGCCACATGAATGTGCTCTTGGCCGAAGCCAACGTGCCCTACGACGAGGTGTTCGAGCTCGAAGACATCAACTCCGAATTCGCGCAGGCCGATGTCGCCTATGTCATCGGCGCCAACGACGTCACCAACCCGTCCGCCCGCGACGACAAGTCGTCACCGATCTACGGCATGCCGATCCTCGACGTCGACAAGGCTCGCACCTGCCTGTTCGTCAAGCGCTCGCTCGGCTCCGGCTATGCCGGCATCGACAACACGCTGTTCTACAAGGACGGCACCATGATGCTGCTCGGCGACGCCAAGAAGATGACCGAAGAAATCGTCAAGGCGATGGATCACTGATCGGCGATCGGCACTGAGACAAGCCAAGGAGCGCCCGGCCTCGTGCCGGGCTTTTTCTTGGCGTGTCGGTTGTTCGGGGCTACGATGACGAATTCCTGTCCCGCTGACGGGATTGTCGTCAACGGAGACGTTGGTGCCCGACCCAATAGCATCGCCGCCCACTGGGAAAGCGCCGCGCAAGCTTGGCCAGGCGGTGGTGATCGTGCATGGCATGGGCGAACAGCGGCCGATGGACACACTGCGCGGCTTTGTCCAGGCTGTCTGGAGCCATAACCCCGACCGCGCGCCGTTTTATGCCCGCGTCGCCGATCCGGCCGACCCCGCCGGCGCGAAGATCAACCAGAGCTGGATCACACCCGACAGCCGGACAAATTCATACGAACTTCGCCGCATCACCACGCCTTATGATGTCGATGGCCGTCGCACCGATTTCTACGAGCTTTACTGGGCCGACATCACCCAGGGCACGACGCGGGGGCGGCTCGCCGCCTGGGTGACAAATCTGCTGTGGCGCAGGCCGACCGATATTCCTCCCGACGCCCGCCAGCTCTACATCGTCACGCTTCTTGCCGTCATCGTCGCCCTGTGCGCGGCGCTCGCGCTCGCGACGTCGGTTTGGCAGCAGCATATCTCCTTGGCCGCCGGCCTGCTCGTCACCATCCTGGCTTCGCTGATCATCTGGTTGGTGGACCGGTTCGGCATTCCCTATTTCGGCGATGTTGCGGCCTATGTGCGTGCGGAAGCGGCGACCGTCGAGAAGCGCGCGCTGATCCGCGATCGCGGCCTGCGGCTGCTGAAACGTCTGATGATGGACGATGCCTACGACCGGATCGTGCTGGTTTCGCATAGCCTTGGATCGATGATCGCCTATGATCTCCTGCAGATATTGTGGGCCGATTTCAGGCCCCGAGAACTGGAGGCCATCCGCGACAGGGCCAAACTGAAGGCGATCCGTGCCATCGACAAGGCGACCCTTGTTGCCGACGGCTCCGCATGGCCCAGCAAGCTGGACGACCTCGCCGGCTTCCGACGTGATCAGTGGGAGCTCTACCGGCAACTGCGAACTGCGGATGCTGACCATCCGCTGCCATGGAAGATCAGCGATTTCATCACACTCGGCAGTCCGCTGACCCACAGCGAGTTTCTGGTGACGAACAATCTCGCCGAATTCAGGCGCGGCATGGCCGAGCGACTGTTCTCGGCATGCCCGCCCATCGCCGAACTGGCATCGGCCGGCGGCACGGTGCTTTATCAGGAGGGACGCAGCCCGTCAGGCAAACCGCGGCGTGCGGTGCATCATGGCGCGGTGTTTGCCGCGACGCGCTGGACCAACATCTTCGACAGGGGCAATGGCTGGTTGACCGGCGACCCGATTTCGGGACCGATGGCTGAAAATTTCGGCCCCGGCGTGGAGAATATCCAGGTCGAGCTGCGCGGTTCCCTCGGCCGCATCTTCACCCACACACTGTACTGGTCGTTGACGGCGACCGGCGTCGAGGCCGGCGCTCGGCCGCGCTCACACCTTGCCGTGCTGCGCGATGCTGTCGACCTCGGCCGCAAACTGGAACCGACCTAAGCACCGCCGGCGTAAGAATGGGTCTGGCTCAAATATCCAGATTGGCGACAGATAGCGCGTTGTCCTGGATGAATTCGCGCCTCGGTTCGACTTCATCGCCCATCAGCCGCGAGAACAGGCTGTCCGCATCGGTCGCGTCATTGACCTTGACCTGCAGCAGCGAGCGCACGTTCGGATCGAGCGTGGTCTCCCAGAGCTGTTCGGCGTTCATTTCGCCGAGACCCTTGTAGCGTTGCATGGTCAGGCCCTTGCGGCCGGTCGCAAAGACAGCGTTGAGCAGCGCCAGCGGCCCCGAGATGGTTTCGGAGACTTCCTTGCGGCGCAGCACCGGCGGCGACCCATAGACCTCGCTGAGGCGCTGAGCGTAGCGGTCGAGCTGGCGTGCATCGGCCGAGTTGATCAGCGCCAGATCGAGATGCGCGTATTCCTTGACGCTGCGCACCGTGCGCTCGAACACATAACCGCCGACACCTTCATTCGATGTCGACATGCGGCCGGTCCAGCCGCGCTCGGTGTCCTCGGCGATGATGTCGAGGCGTTTTGCAATCCGCTCCGCCATGGTATTGGCGCGGCCAAGATCGGTGAAGACGTCCGGGTTGAGCCCGCCGGCGATCGCCGCCTGTTCGACCACGCCCCTGTTATAGCGTGTATGCAGGCCGTTGATCAGCTGGCGCACGGCCAGCGCATCATCGATGGCGCCGCGCAGGTCCTGCCCGGCGCGCACTTCGCCGGAGCCGAGCGTAAGCGACGCTTCTTCCAGTCCTGAACCGATCAGGAACTCCTCGAAGGCGCCTTCGTCCTTAATGTATTGAGAGCTCTTGCCGCGCGTCACTTTGTAGAGCGGCGGCTGGGCGATGTAGAGATGGCCGCGCTCGATCAATTCCGGCATCTGGCGGAAGAAGAAGGTGAGCAGCAAGGTGCGGATATGGGCGCCGTCGACGTCGGCGTCGGTCATCAGGATGATCTTGTGATAGCGCAGTTTGTCGGCGTTGAACTCATCCTTGCCGATCGAAGTGCCGAGCGCGGTGATCAGGGTGCCGATCATGTCGGAGCCGAGCATGCGGTCGAAGCGCGCCCGCTCGACATTGAGGATCTTGCCGCGCAAGGGCAGGATCGCCTGGTTCTGGCGCGAACGCCCACCCTTGGCCGAGCCGCCGGCGGAATCGCCCTCGACGATGAAGATTTCGGATTTTGCCGGGTCGCGTTCCTGGCAATCGGCCAGCTTGCCGGGAAGCGAGGTAACGCCGAGCGAACTCTTGCGGGTGATGTCACGCGCTTTGCGTGCCGCTTCACGCGCCGCCGCTGCCTGAATCACCTTGTCGACGACCACCTTGCCCTCTGCCGGGTGCTCCTCCAGCCAGGTGCCAAGTGCTTCGTTGACCAGTCCTTCGACAACGGGCCGGACTTCCGACGAGACCAGCTTGTCCTTGGTTTGCGAGGAGAATTTCGGATCGGGAACCTTGACCGACAGCACCGCCGTCAAGCCTTCGCGGCAATCGTCACCGATCAGCGAGACCTTTTCCTTCTTCGTTAGGCCCGAGGAGTCGCCATACCCGGTGATCTGGCGCGTCAGCGCGCCGCGAAAGCCGGCTAGATGTGTGCCGCCATCGCGCTGCGGGATGTTGTTGGTGAAGGCCAGCACGTTCTCGTGGTAGCTGTCGTTCCACCACATCGCCACTTCGACGGTTATCCCGTCGCGCTCAGCCTTGATAGCGATCGGCTTGTCGATCAGCGGCTTCTTGACCCGGTCGAGATATTTGACGAATTCTTCCAGTCCGCCATCATAGTGCAATTCATGGCGCACGACGTCGGCATGACGGGCGTCGCTCAGGACGATGCGCACGCCGGAATTGAGGAAAGCAAGCTCACGCAGCCGGTGTTCCAGCGTCCCGAAGTCGAATTCGACCATGGTGAAGGTCTCGGTCGACGGAAAGAAGGTGATCTCGCTGCCGCTGCGCCCTTCATAGGTGCCCGGCTGCTTGTCCTGCTCGTAGCTGCCCGTCGCCTTCAGCGGCGCATCGGCATTGCCATGCGTGAAGCTCATCTCGAAGATCTGGCCGTTGCGGCGGATTTTCAGTTTCAACCAGGCCGAAAGCGCATTGACCACCGAGACGCCGACGCCATGCAGGCCGCCCGAGACCTTGTAGGAGTTCTGGTCGAACTTGCCGCCGGCATGCAGCTGAGTCATGATCACTTCAGCCGCCGAAATGCCTTCTCCAGTGTGGATATCGGTCGGAATGCCGCGCCCATTGTCGATCACGGTGACCGAACCGTCGGGGTTCAGCGTCACGGTGACGAGGTCGGCATGACCGGCCAGCGCCTCGTCGATCGCGTTGTCGACCACCTCATACACCATGTGATGCAGGCCGGAACCGTCGTCGGTGTCGCCGATATACATGCCGGGGCGTTTGCGGACAGCATCCAACCCCTTCAAAACCTTGATGGAATCGGCGCCGTATTCGGCTTCAGCGCCGCTGATGTTGTCGATCTGATCGCTCATGAAAACCTGTTGTCTGGATGCCGCTCGCACGGCGCGGAAAATTGGCCCCGAATCGCGCCTCTGATATGCACTAGATATAGGCGCTAAAGGCGGTTTTTCCAAGGTTTGCAGGCATTTCCCCGGGAATGAGCCGGCTGTCCATGACGCGCTCTCGCCAAGCCTTATCTGGCTTTGGCCAGCCGGTCCCTGAGAAACTTGATCATGAACTTGTAGCGCGGCGCCAGCCGCCCGGCCCGATCAAGTTCCAGCGTCATGTCGAGCGCCCGGGAAAGCACGGCCTTGGGGCTTTTCGCGACCTGGGCGTAGTCGACATAGGCAACCACCAGATCACGCTGCCAGGTGGCGTTGTTCGGGTCGGACTGGGCAAGCTGCTGGCGGATGTCGAGACTGTCCTGGAAGGCTTGCCGTGCACCCCTGATGTCGTGTTGCTTCGCCTTGAGCATGCCGATCTCCGACAGCGTGATCGACAGGTCGCGCTGCCAGTCGGCATTGGCCGGATCAAGCTTGGCCAGCCGGTCGGCGATGACGAAACTGTCGGTGTAGGCCTTGAGCGCACCCGCCCGGTCGCCTTGGATCGCCAGAATGCCGGCGACCTTTTCGAGGCTGACGGAGAGGTCGCGCTGCCAATCCGTGTTGTTTGGGTCGCCAGCCGCCAGCGCGCGGGCCAGTTCGAGAGCTTGCCTGTAGGCCGACAGCGCATCCGGCCATTTCTCCTGGTCGCTCAGCGCATTGCCGATCTTGGCATAGCCGACAGAGAGGTCGCGCTTCAGCTCGCTGTTGTCCGGATCGCGCACCACCAGTCGCTCGACGATCGACTGGCTGGCCCGATAGGCCGCGAGCGCGCCAACCGCATCGCTGCGCTCGCGCTTGAGGTCGCCGATCGTCGTATGGCTGACAGAGACGTCGCGCTGCCGCCCTGGATCCTGTGGATTCTTGTTGGCCAGCGCCAGCCGGATATCCAGGCTTTGCTCATAGGCCGCCTGCGCATTGTCCAACTGGCCGGCGGTGCGCGCCAGCGCGCCGATCTCGTCATAGCTGATGGTCAGGTCGCGCTGCAGCTCCGCGCGCTCCGGTTCGTTGTCGGCAAGCTGCTTCTTGATCGACAGGCTTTCCTGGTAGATCCGCGCGGCCCCGGCCAGGTCGCCTTGCGTCACCAGCACATCGCCGATCTTGTCGTCGGCCGTGGCGAAGTCGCCGAACCATGTCAGACGATCGGGCTCGGCCGCAGTCAAATCCCGGAGCATGGTTCTGGCGGCCTGATAGTTCTCAAGCGCTTGCGGCAGGTCGCCCTGCACCAGCCTGATGTTGCCGAGCTTGATGTGGCTGACGGCAAAATCGCGCTTGACGCTCGGATCGCTTTCATGGGCCGAACGCAGCTCGAGATTGGATACAAGCGCCGTAAAGGCGCGGCCTGCGGCATCGGTGTTGCCAACGAGCGTATAGAGCTTGCCGAGGTCGTCCAGCGTCCGGATCTGTCGGTCGGCATCGTTCAGCGCCAGCGAGGTTTGCCCGGCCTCGCCGTAAAGGGCCAGCACCGATTCGTAGTCGTTGATGGCCGTGGCGTAGTCGAGATCGGCTCGTGCCGCACCGCCGGACAGGAAACGCGTCGCCGCCTCGGACAGCGTGCGTCCGACGAAATTGGCCCTCAAGGCGTTGCGCGAGACATTGTCGATATCGGCGGCCTTGGCGAGGATGGCGCGCGCGCTGTCGAAGGCCCCGAGCGACAGCTGCTCCTCGGCCTGCCGGCGCAGTTCCGTCACTTGCGGATCATCGGAGGCGAGCGTCCTCATTTCGCTGCGCACCTTGACGAAGGCGTCGGCCGCCTCATGCAGCCTGGCATTCAGGCTGTCCGCCGAGAGGTGGCTGGCGTCGGAGCTGATCAGCGCGCCATAGAGCGGCGCCAGCGGCATGTCGGCATCGCTGGCTATCTGCTCGACCTCGCCGCGCATCTGAGGCGTCACGTCGGCCATGGCGAGCAGCAGGCGCTCGCGCTCCGGCAGCTGTTCCTTGGCCGCTGCGGCAAAGAACAGCTTCGGCAGGCCGCTCTCGACATAGGGCAGCTGCTTGCCGCGCGACAGGTCATAGACCTCCTGCTGCACCAGCGTCAGCACCGAGCGGATCTCGAGCCCGTCAGTGCCGAGATATTTGGTCAGCGCTGTCGTGAACGGCGAGTTCTCGCCGGTTCCGTCGGCCGCCGTCTCACCTGGCGCTGCCGAAAAGGCGAACAGGATGTTTTCGGCGCGGCCAATCCGGCCGAGCCCCGGCCTAACTTTCTCCACGACGTCCTTTGCCAGCGATGTCGCGCCTCGACCTTCGCTCACCATGCCCGAAAACGGATCGCTGCGGCAGGCGTCGAGCATGATCAAGCCAACCTTGGCTGTGACGGCCACGGCGTCGCGCACCTCCTCCAGCGGTAGGCTGGTCTTCTCCAGTGCATCGAGCGAGGACGCGTCGGCATCGACCGGGAGCAGCCGGTTGTTGCCTGATATCTCGACGCCATGGCCGGAGAAATAGACCAGCGCAACGTCGGCGCCCCTGGCATCCTGGCGAAAATCGTCGAGCGCGCGGCGCATGCGACGCAGATCGCGATTGGTTTCGAGAACGACCTCGAAGCCGAGCTTCTTCAGCGCCGCTTCCATTGCCTCGCCGTCATGAACCGGATTGGCGAGCGGCCGGATCAGCCGGTAGTTATCGGTGGCGATGACCAGCGCCACGCGCCGCTCCGCCACTGCCGCGGCGGTGGTCGTGAGCATCAGCAGCAAGGCAAACAGCAAGCGCAAGTCGAACTGCCCCCCGGCTCGTTCATCTGTGCGAACATTCCATCTCTTTATGGCATGAGCAAGCCGGGCTTTTGGCGCAAGGCCGGCGCGTCAGGCAGCCCGCATCGGCTTCAACGCCTCGCTCCAGCACAGCAGCTCGTCGAGCATGGTTTTGGCACCGCCCTGCACCTGCTCGCTGGCGTTGAAAGCGCCTTTCTCGTCGAGCAGTTTCTGATACATCGGCAGCGCGACACCTTCCGGGATCGGCATGACGCCCACCGAGGTCAGCAGCGGCTTCAGCGCCTGCGCTGCGCGCAGGCCGCCGGAGACGCCGCCATAGCTGAAAATGCCGGCTGGCTTGTATTTCCATTCGCGCAACAGATAGTCGATCGCATTGACGATCGCCGGCGCCACGAAATAATTGTATTCCGGCGCCACGAAGACAAAGGCGTCGGCGGCATCGATCGCCTTTGACCATGCTTTGGTATGGTCGTTCTGGTATTTGCCAAGCCTTGGATGGTGCGGCTCGTCCAGCACCGGCAGATTGAACGCCGCGATGTCGGTCAGCACCGGCTCGAATTTCCCGTGTTCGCGCGCGAATCTCTCCAGCCAGTCGGCGAAAACCGGTCCGGCGCGGCCTGGCCGCGTGCTGCCGATGATGATGTTCAACTGATGCTTCAAGGCTGGCTCCCAAGGCTGGCGGTATCTGTTGGTGACCGTGACCTATGGCAGAGCATGGCCGTGGACAAGGCGACACCGCAAGGAGAGTGGTCACAATCGGCTGAACGGACTGTCTGCCGCACATCCCAGGCCGCACAATTTGCGTCTGCCGTTCGGTCACATGGACGCCCGGGTCGCCAGCCACTACATTGTGGTATCAGCGGAGCAGCCCATGGACGTCCAGCCCGCCCCCTTTGTTCCCCCGGCGCCGAAGCCGCGCACGACGCCGCCCTCGACGCTGGAGATGATCCGCATCGTCTACCGCAACCCGCTCGAACTGTGGGGGGAGCATACCTACAACGAGCCCTGGATTTCGGCGAGTGGCGTTGGTGGACATCTGATCGTTGCCAACGATCCCGGCCTGATCCGCCACGTGCTGGTCGACAACGCCAAGAATTACAAGATGGCGACTGTGCGCCAGAAAATCCTGCGGCCGATCCTGCGCGACGGCTTGCTGACCGCCGAGGGCGAGGTGTGGAGGCGGTCGCGCAAGGCGATGGCGCCGGTGTTCACGCCGCGCCACATTTTCGGCTTCGCCCAGCCGATGCTTCGGCGCACGCGGGAGTTCGTCTCGCGATATGAAGGCGGCAGCATGTCCGACATCGCCCATGACATGACGCTGCTCACTTACGACATCCTGGCCGAAACGCTGTTCTCCGGCGAGATCGCGGGCGGGCCCGGCAGTTTCGCCAACGAGATCGACCGCCTGTTCGAGACGATGGGCCGCGTCGATCCGCTCGACCTGTTGCGCGCGCCCGACTGGCTGCCACGCCTGACCCGCATCCGCGGCCGCAAGACCATGGCCTATTTCCGCAAGATCGTCACCGATACGGTCAAGATGCGCGAGGAGAGATTCAAGCGCGATCCCGATGCCGTGCCGCAGGATTTCCTGACGCTGCTGCTCAAGGCCGAAGGTCCAGAGGGGCTGACGCGAGCCGAAGTCGAGGACAACATCATCACCTTCATCGGCGCCGGCCACGAGACCACGGCACGCGCGCTTGGCTGGACGCTCTATTGCCTTGCGGAATCCCCGTGGGAGCGCAACCGGGTCGAGCAGGAGATCGACCGAGTGCTGGCGAGCGAGCCCGATCCGACGAAGTGGCTCGATGCCATGCCGCTGACGCGCGCTGCCTTCGACGAGGCGCTCCGGCTCTATCCGCCGGCACCATCCATCAACCGCGAGCCGATCGAACCGGAAATGTGGAAGGATCTCTATATCCCGAAGCACGCCGCCGTGCTGGTGATGCCGTGGGTCGTCCACCGCCACCGGAAGCTTTGGGACAGGCCGGATGCCTTCCTGCCGGAGCGCTTCCATCCGGGAAACCGCGAAAAGATCGACCGCTTCCAGTATCTGCCGTTCGGTGCGGGCCCGCGCGTCTGCATCGGCGCCAGCTTCGCCATGCAGGAGGCGATCATCGCGCTGGCGATCATGCTGTCACGCTTCCGCTTCGACACCACCGCAGAGACGAAACCCTGGCCGGTACAGAAACTCACCACCCAGCCGCAAGGCGGCTTGCCGATGCAGGTCACGCCCCGCCAGGTGTGATGATATTCAGGTGATGCCGGCCTGCGAACGATGGCTTCCTGCGCTTCCGGTACTCACGTACCAAAAGTACGCTCCGTTCCGGTTCTCGGATTCCACCGCTCTCGGCTCGGCCTGACCTGAATCTAAACACACCTTCAAGCTGAATGAATTATGCCGCGGGCTTGCGCTGGAACTGGCCGGCAGCGCGGTAGCGCCAGAGGTAGCTGGGCACGATCGTCGCGATTGATTGCGGCTGGATGCCAAGCCCGGCGAGTGTCCTGTTGGCTTTGACCGCCGCGTCCGACACGATGTTGTGCTCGCGCAGCTGTATCACCTGGTCCTTGGTCAGCAGCGGATTGGGCAAGAGGCCGAGGATCGAGGCCAGGATGTTGGCAACCCACCACGGCACCGGCACCAGCATGCGCTTGCGTTCGATCACCTGGAGCAACTCTTCCATGCATTCCTTGAAGGTGAGTACCTTGGGGCCGCCGAGTTCATAGATCTGACCGCCATCGACCTTGCCGTCGACCGAGCGCGCCACTGCTTCGGCGACGTCGCCGACATAGACAGGCTGGAATTTGGTCTGGCCGCCGCCGATCAGCGGCAGCACCGGCGAATAGCGCGCCATGTTGGCGAAGCGGTTGAAGAAGGCGTCTTCGGGCCCGAAATTGATCGATGGCCGGAAAATGACGGCGTCCTTGATCGTCTCCAGAACGGCCTTTTCGCCGAGCGCCTTGGTGCGCGCATAGTCCGATGGGGAGTTCAAGTCGGCGCCAAGCGCGGAAATATGGGTGAGGCCGGCGCCGACGGCGCGCGCTGCCTCGGCCACGGCGCGGGCGCCGAACTCGTGGACGGCGGGGAATTTCTGCCGGCCGCTCTCATGCAGGACGGCGACCAGATTGACGACGTGGTCGGCACCCTGCACGGCACGGTCTACCGACCAGCGCACGCGCACATTGGCCTGCACCGGCTGGATCTGGCCGACATTGCCGAGCGGCTGCAGATGGCCGGCGAGATCTGGCCGCCGGCAGGCGACCCGGATGCGATAGCCGCGCTTGGCCAGCGCGCGCACGACATGGCGGCCGACAAAGCCTGACCCGCCAAAGATGACGACGAGCTTTGGGGTCTGCAGGATTTCGGTCATGGCTGGCTCCGGCGCTCGCAAGCTTGGCTGAAGCCGTTTCATAATCGGTTTCGCGCCAAAGGCAAAGGGTGACGCGTGGTCGCTGCCAGCCTTATCAGAATGCCTTGCCGGTGCAGGGGCCGGCCGAGTGGCGGTTGCCGCCGGGAACGACGAAGAACAGCAGGATCGCCGCCCAAAGAAGTGGACGTAGAACGCAGAAAACCCCGCCGAGGCAGGGCTTTCCGGGCTGCATCCATGCGAAGTCAGGGGGCCGACGGAGCGGCCTGACCTGAGACGGTATCAGGAGGGCGTAAAGCAAGTACGCCCACCTCAGCCCTGAACATCCGACATGGTGCCGCCGATCTTTCTTGCAGGCCGCGATGAAGTCGGTGCTGCAGTTGGCGGTTTGCTGCTCCCCCGGTGTGGATCAGGCAAGCTCGCCTTGGACAAAGCTGGGTCGCGGCAGTGCGCAGAAGGTTCAGCGGGGCGCAAAGAAAATTGCACCGCGCCACACTTCAAGCGGGCAGATCCAAGATAACTATCGGATATCTAATGGATTATTCAGGAGGAGTAGCGGGCGGCGAATTCGGAAATGCGTTGCACCACGGCCTTGGATGCGGTGATGCCGCGCGCATGCGCCTTCTCTGTGGCCTCAGCGCGGGCACGACCGGGCACGTGCACGCCGAATCGCCGCCGCAGCCGGTCGAGCTGGTCCTTCACCCGCTGCTCGAAATCCGGATCGAGCAGCTTGGGTTCGATGGCAAGGACGAACAGCCCGGTGCCGGGACTGTCCGGTCCGCCGCCGAACCATGGCGCATCGAGCGACCAGTTGGCGCCCGACAGGCCCGCCGCCAGCACTTCGACCATCAGCGCGATGTTGGCGCCGCGCTGGCCGCCGAAGGCAAGCATGGCACCCTTCATGGCGGCGGCCGGATCGGTGGTCGGGTTGCCGCTGGCGTCCAGCGCCCAGCCTTCGGGGATTGTCTTGCCGTCCTCGGCCGCCTTGCGGATGTTGACGAAGGCGGTGGCGCTCGACGACTGGTCGATGACGAGCGGCGCGCCGTCGGCGGCGGGTGCGGCAAACGACATCGGATTGGTGCAGTAGACCGGCTTCACCGAGCCGGAGCCGGCGAGCATGGCCGGGCCGTTGGTGGCGGCGAACGACACCAGCCCCTGTGCTGCCAGCCGGCCGGTAAAATAGCCGAGCGCGCCGCATGTATAGGCGTTCTTCTGCGAGAAGATGGCGACGCCGAACAGTCTTGCCGTCTTGGCGAGGTCGTCGATGGTGCGGTCGAAGCCGGTATGCGCCAGCCCGCCGCGCGCATCGGAGAGGTAGATCGCCAACGCCGGCCGGGTGATCACCGGGTCTGCGTTGCCGTCGATGCGTCCGGCTTCCAGCGCCTCGAGGTAATCGATGAGATGCGAAAACCCGACGGAGGAAACCCCTTCCGACTCGGCTGATATGATCGAAGCGGTTAGCGATTGTGCCGCTTCCTCGTTCGCGCCGGCGCCGAGTGCCGCCATCCGGCACAGTCCTTTTGCCTGATCGAGACTGAGTTGCATCACAATGAGTTCCTGGGCGAATAGCGAATGGCGAGTAGGGAGTAGCGGAAATAGCGGAAATATCGAGTGCTTACTATTCGCTATTCGCTATTCGCAATTCGCTAACTCGCTAGCCGATCTTGTTCGGGATCCTGGCTTCGATCCTGCCGAAGGCGAAGACCAGAATACCGGTGATCGTCATGTAGATCAGCGCCAGCAGCAGCAAGGGTTCGTAGGTAAGGTAGGTATCCTGCCGCACCTTGGACGAAACAGCGAAGATGTCGATCACGCTGATCGTCGCCACCAGCGGCGTCGACTTCAATTGCAGCACGGTCTCGCCGGTCAGCGTCGGCAGCGCGCGGTAGATGGCTTGCGGCAACCAGATGCGCCGGAATGCCTTCCAGCGGCTCATGCCGAAGGCGCGGGCGGCCTCGAGTTGCCCCTTGGGCACGCCGGCAAAGGCACCGCGCATCACTTCACCTTCATAGCCGGCAAAAGACAAGGTCAACGCCAGCACGCCATAGGGCCAGGCTTGCCGCAGATACGGCCACATCCAGGATCCACGGATCCACGGATATTGCGGAAACAGCGAGCCCAGGCCGTAATAGAGCAGCCACAGCTGGATCAGCAGCGGCGTGCCCCGGATCACCGTGCAGAACACCTTGGCGGGCGCGGCGAACCAGAAGGAGCCGGTGGCCTGCGCCAGCCCGAGCGGCACGGCGAGCAGGAAGCCCAGAATGCAGGTGACGGCCAGGATCCACAGCGAGCGCCAGATACCGATCAATCCCATCTCATAATATTGCGGCAGCCAGTCCCAGCGCATGAAAAACGCCGCCGACAGAACCAGCCCGAGTGCGATCAGGATCAGCACGATACGGTGCGGCTGCAGCCACAGCGACGTCCGCGCGACGACGTTGATGATAGCCGCCTCGTTGGCCATCAGCGCGCCTCCTTCAGCGAAGGCATGCCGCGCCGCGACCAGGCCTCGACCCGGCCGATGAGGAGGTTGGAAAACAGCGACAACAGCAGATAGAGCACGCCCGCGGCGAAGAAGAAGGTGAAATAGGCTTTGGTGACGCCGGCGGCCTGCCGCGTTGCCAGCGCCAGCTCGTAGAAGCCGACGACCGCCAGCAGTGCGGTGTCCTTGGTGGCGATCAGCCAGAGATTGGCGAGGCCCGGTATGGCGAAGGGCAGCATTGCCGGCAAGGTGATGCGCCGCAAGAGAAGGCCGGGAGACATTCCATAGGCGCGGGCGGCTTCGATTTGCCCTTGCGGAATGGCCAGGATCGCGCCGCGTATCACCTCGGTCGAATAGGCGCCCTGGACAAAGCCGAGCACGGCGATACCGGCGGCAAGGCCACTAATGTCGACGCGCTGATAACCCATTGCCGTCAGCGCCTGGTTGATCAGGTCGGTTCCGGCGTAATAGAGCAGCAGGATCAGCACCAGTTCGGGCACGGCGCGCACGATGGTGGTGTAGACCACCAGCAGGTCGCGCACCACCGGGCCGCCATAAAGCTTGCCGTAGGCGCCGCAGGTGCCGATCAAAAGACCGAGACATGTGGCGCCCAGCGCGATCTCGATCGAATGCAGCAGTCCAACCAAAAGGGTCCCGCCCCAGCCCGGCGCATTGGGCGAGAGAAGTTCGATGATGCCGGCCGCCGAGGCCGAAAGAAATGCGTCGATCAGCGTCGCCCCCGGATTGCTGGCTCTAACCACCGACGGCTGCGTCGGCGGCAAACATGCCTGGGAAAGATCGGGCAGGAGGGGCATGGCGCTGACGCCATGCCCCTCGGCTCATGCGAGGATTGTCAGTTCGACTGCGCGCCGCCGCCGCCGTAAATGTCAAAATCGAAGTACTTCTTCGAGATCTCGTCGTATTTGCCGTTGGCGCGGATCGCCTTGATGCCGGCGTTGATCTTGTCCTTCAACTCGGTGTCTTCCTTGCGCACGCCGGCGCCGACGCCCGGTCCAAGCACTTCGTCATCCGGTGCCACCATGCCCTTCAGATCGCAGCAGGCCTTGCCCTGGTCCGATTTGAGAAATTCGCCAAGCGCGATGGAATCGGCCTGCACCGCGTCGAGGCGACCAGCCGCAAGATCGTTGTTGGCTTCGTCCTGGGTCTGGTATTCCTTGATCTCGGAAGCCGTGGCGCCGAAGTGCTTCTTGGCGTAGACGGCGTGCACGGTCGACACCTGAACGCCAATGACCTTACCCTTGAGGTCGTCCGGAGTGGCGCCGAATTTCTGGTCCTTTGGCCCGATGATCGCCGTCGGCGTGTTATAATATTTGTCCGAGAAATCGATCGTCTTCTTGCGCTCGTTGGTGATCGACATCGAGCTGACGATGAGGTCGATCTTCTTCGTCGTCAGCGCCGGAATGATGCCGTCCCAGGCAACCGGGGTGATGACGCAGTCAAGCTTCTCTTCGGCGCAGACTGCGTCGATGAACTCGATCTCCCAGCCGACCCACTTGCCCGATGCATCGGGCGAGGTGAAGGGCGGATAGGGTTCGGCGGCGACGCCGATCTTGACCGGATCGGCCTTGGCCACCCCCATCGCGGCGACGCCGAGCAGCAGCGCTGCGGCGAATGTCTTCAGAACGGTCTTCATTTCACGACTCCCAGTTTGTTGTTGGTTCCCGGTTTCTTCCGCCCCGGCCTGTTCCTAGCCGATGTTGCGGATGAACTGCTTCAGCCTTTCGGATTTCGGTGCGCCGAAGATCTGCTCCGGCGGCCCCTCTTCCTCGACCAGCCCGTTGTAGAGGTAGACGACATGCGTCGCGACCTCACGGGCAAACTTCATCTCATGGGTGACCAGCACCATGGTACGGCCTTCGCGTGCCAGGTCGCCGATCACCTTCAGCACTTCGCCGACCAGCTCAGGGTCGAGCGCCGAGGTCGGCTCATCGAAAAGCATCACGCGCGGATTGATCGCCAGCGCCCGGGCGATAGCGGCGCGCTGCTGCTGGCCGCCCGACAGATAGGCCGGATAGACGTCGCGCTTTTCGGCAAGGCCGACGCGGGCGAGCAGCTTTTCGGCCTCTGCGATCGCCACATCGCGCTTGACGCCAAGCACGTGCACCGGAACCTCGATGACGTTCTCGATCAGCGTCATGTGGCTCCACAGGTTGAAGTTCTGGAACACCATGCCGAGCTTGGAACGGATGCGCTCGATCTGCTTGCGATCGGCCGGAACCGTGTGGCCGTGGCTGTCGGCCTTGAGCTTGATCTCTTCGCCATTGACCCGGATGACACCGCTGGTCGGATTTTCCAGGCAGTTGATACAGCGCAGCAGCGTCGACTTGCCCGAGCCTGAGCCACCGATAATGGCGATCACCTCGCCGTCACGCGCCGACAGCGACACGCCCTTCAGCACATGCAACTCACCGAACCTCTTGTGCAGGTTCTCGACATGGATGGCTTCGGCGGCGCCGTCCTGCGCCGTGTATTTCAGTGCGGATGCGGCGCTTGTAACCGTCATCCCTTCGACGCTCCGCGGCGCGGTAGAATCGGTCGCTGCTGGTATCTTTTACCCATTACCCGTCACTGACAGAGTTCCCATTCTCAGGATGGACCGTTCGGCTTGCCTCCGTCAACCATGGTTTTTGGACTATTGATCGGAGCTTGCCGTAGTGGTTAGTGGCGGCAACGAACGTTTCGGGAGAATTGAGTGGGCAAATCATACGGGTCGCAGTCCATGGCCGGATCCCTGAAACGCGTGCTGATGCGGTCCGCCGCCAGCGCCATGCGTCATGCCAGGGCGCAGGAATGGCACTATGGTCCAGGCTTCGATCCGCAAAAGGCCGCAGCCCAGCATGAGCAGCTGTCCGGCATGGTCGCGGCTTCCGGCGCCGAGATCGAATGGCTGACGGATGCCGATGACGGGCTGGCCGATTCCGTCTTCACCCACGATCCGTCGCTGATGACCGATCATGGCGCGATTATTCTTTCGATGGGCAAGGCATTGCGCCAGGCCGAGCCCGGCCTGCATGAGGCAGCTTACGAGCGCATGGGCATTCCCATCCTTGGGCGCCTCGAAAGCCCTGGCCAGGTGGAAGGCGGCGACTGCGTCTGGGTCGATGCGACCACGCTGGCCGTCGGTCGTGGCGTGCGCACCAACCAGGACGGTATCCAGCAACTCGCCAATCTGCTCTCGCCCAAGGGGATTTCGGTCTTCGGCTTCGACCTGCCGCTCTGGCATGGCGAGGAGGCCTGCCTGCATCTGATGTCGGTGATCAGTCCGCTCGCCGACGATCTGGCGCTGGTCTACGCGCCCTTGCTGCCGGCCGCCTTCTACCAGATGCTGCGGGCGCGCGGCGTCAAGCTGGTCGAGGGCGATGCCGGCGAGTTCTTCGCCTCCAACGGGCTCAGCCTCAACGTGTTGCCGACCGCGCCGCGCCAAGTCATCGCCGTTGCCGGTTTTCCCAGGACAGCGGCTGCCATGCAGGCCGCCGGCTGCGTGGTCTCCACCTTCGAGGCGGATGCGCTGTGCATCGCCTGCGAAGGCGGCCCGACCTGCCTGACGCGGCCGGTGCTACGCCAATGACCAACATTGGCCCGACCGTCGGCGAGGCGCTCATTTCGCTGCTCGAAGCCCATGGCGTCGACACGGTCTTCGGCATTCCCGGCGTGCACACAGTCGAGCTCTACCGGGGGCTGGCGCGCTCCAACATCCGCCATGTCACGCCGCGTCATGAACAGGGCGCCGGCTTCATGGCCGACGGCTATGCGCGCGCCAGCGGCAGGCCGGGCGTTGCCTTCGTCATCACCGGACCGGGGCTGACCAACACCATCACCGCCATGGGTCAGGCGCGTGCCGATTCGGTGCCGATGCTGGTCATCTCCGGGGTTAACGCCACGCCGACCCTGGGCAAGGGCCTCGGCTTCCTGCATGAACTGCCAGACCAGCGCGGCATGATGGAAAAGGTTGCGCTGTTTTCGCATCGCGTCACCCAGGCCAGCGAATTGCCAGGTGCGCTGGCGCAGGCCTTCGCGCTGTTCTCATCGGCCCGGCCCGGGCCGGTGCACATCGAGATTCCGACCGACGTCATGGTCAAGCCGGCGGACGGCATCTCCGCCGTGCTGAGCAATGCGCCGCCGCCCGCGCCCGAAGCCGCCGCAATTGCCAGCGCTGCCAAACTCGTCACCGCCGCGCGCCGCCCGCTGATCCTGGCCGGGGGCGGCGCCAAGCGCGCCGAGGCGCCATTGCGGCGTCTGGCCGAACGGCTGGGAGCGCCGGTCGTCCAGACCGCCAACGCGCGCGGCCTGCTGCATGGTCATCCGCTTTGCGTGCCGGCCAGCCCCAGCCTGAAGGCAGTGCGGGCGCTGATGGCCGAAGCCGATCTGGTGATTGCCGCCGGAACCGAATTCGGCCCGACCGACTACGATGGCTACAGCGATGGCGGCTTCGTCCTGCCCGTCAACCTGATCCGCATCGATATCGGCGCGGACCAGCTTGCCCGCCGCCCAGCGACGGTTTCGATCCAGGCCGATTGTGCCGAGGTGATCGAGGCGCTGCTTCCGCAAATCAGCCATGTTCCGGCAAGCGAGAGCGGCCCTTTGCGCGCCGCCGCGGCACGGAAAGCGGCCTTCGCAGAGCTCAATCCGACGCTGCAGGCGCAGGTGCGCGCCGTCGAGACGATCCGCAACGCGCTGCCTGGCGCACTCATCGTCGGCGATTCGACGCAGCCGATCTATGCTGCCAACCTCTATTATGACCATGATCGGCCAGGCGGCTGGTTCAATGCCGCGACAGGTTTCGGCGCACTCGGCTATGGCCCGCCGGCGGCGATCGGCGCAGCTCTTGCGGTGCCCGAGGCGCCGGTCGTCTGCCTCACCGGTGACGGCGGCTTCCAGTTCACGCTGCCGGAACTGGGCGCCGCGCTCGATGCCCGGGCGCCCGTGATCTTCATCGTGTGGAACAATCGCGGCTATCGCGAGATCGAAACCTCGATGCTCGATGTCGGCGTCGAGCCGGTGGGCGTGTCGCCGGCACCGCCGGATTTCTGCAAGCTGGCTGAGGCCTATGGCATCGGCGCCGAACGGCTTGCCGATATCGACGCTCTGGCAGATGCGCTGAAGCGCGCGCGGGCCACCGGACTGCCGCGCGTCATCGAAATCACGGTTGACTGAACACCGGTGGCGCGGGCTTCCCGTCGCGGCTGCATGACCCATAGCTGGCCCGTGGCTGGACGCATGCAAAGACGCAACGACTGCCATGTCGAGATTTCAATTGAGTGATGGCGCGAAAGGCGCGACGCTTCGCGTCGGCGGCGCAAGAAACGACCTAACGATAAGAAAATGACAGGAGCGGTCCAAGATGACGGAAACCCTTGAAGGCAAGCATATCGTCGTGACCGGCGGAACCGGCGCGCTCGGCGGTGCGGTTGTCGGCAAACTGCTGAGTGACGGCGCGATCTGCCATGTGCCCAATGCCCATGCCGCCGCGCCATCGCATTTCCCCTTCACCGCGCATGATCGTGTCAAGCTGGTGCACAATGTCGATCTCTCGGACTCCGCCAAGGTCGAGGCGTTCTACAGCCAGGTTCCGGACCTGTGGGGGTCGATCCACCTGGCCGGCGGCTTTACCGGGGCGCCGGTGGAAAAGATCGAGTCGGCTTCCTTTGCCGAGATGATGGATACCAATGCGCGCACCGCCTTCCTGTGCTGTCGTGCGGCGGTGCGCTCGATGCTGGCGTCAGGCACGGCAGGCCGCATCGTCAACATCGCTGCACGGGCGGCACTGGAACCGCGCAAGGGTGCCGGCTCGGTTGCTTACGCCGCCAGCAAGGCGGCTGTGGCAGCGATGACGGTGGCGATGGCCGAGGAGCTGAAGCACAAGGGCATCCTGGTCAACGCCGTGGCGCCGTCGACGCTCGACACGCCGGCGAACCGCGCCGATATGCCGGATGCCGATGTCACCAGATGGGTCAGCCTCGAAGCCGCCGCCGAAGCCATCGCTTATCTGGCCTCGCCGGCCAATCAGGCAATGAGCGGCGCGCTGGTACCGCTTTACGGCAGGGCGTAACCTTCCAACCTTTTACATTGGTCAAAGAAAAACCCCGCCGGATCGCTCCGGCGGGGTTTTGTTTTCGAGCCTATGCGAAGGGGCTTAGCTGCCCTGCTTCTTCAGCGCGGCACCCAGGATGTCGCCCAGCGAAGCGCCGGAGTCGGTCGAGCCGTACTGAGCGACCGCTTCCTTCTCTTCTGCGATTTCCAGCGCCTTGATCGAGACCTGCAGCTTGCGGGTCTTTTTGTCGAAGGCGATGACGCGGGCGTCGACTTTCTGGCCGACGGTGAAGCGCTCGGGGCGCTGCTCGTCGCGGTCACGGCTCAAATCGGAGCGCTTGATGAAGGTCTCGATGCCGCTGTCGACCAGCCGCACTTCCAGACCGCCATCCTTGACGCCGATGACTTCGCAGGTGACGACCGCGTTCTTGCGCAGTTCGCCTGAAGTCGCCGCTTCGCCGACCGTATCCTTGGCCAGCTGCTTGATGCCGAGCGAGATGCGCTCCTTGTCGATGTCGACGTCGAGCACCTGCGCCTTGACCATGTCGCCGCGATTGTACTCTTCGATGACCTGTTCGCCCGGACGGGTCCAGTCGAGGTCGGAAAGGTGCACCATGCCGTCCACGTCGCCTTCGAGGCCGATGAACAGGCCGAACTCGGTCTTGTTCTTGACCTCGCCCTCGACCTGGCTGCCGACCGGATGGCTCGAGGCGAAAGCCTGCCACGGATTCTCGAGCGTCTGCTTGAGGCCGAGCGAGATGCGGCGCTTGGCCGGATCGACCTCGAGCACCACCACGTCGACTTCCTGCGTCGTCGACAGGATCTTGCCGGGATGCACGTTCTTCTTCGTCCACGACATTTCCGAAACGTGGATGAGACCCTCGATGCCCGGCTCCAGCTCGACGAACGCGCCGTAGTCGGTGATGTTGGTGACGGTACCCTTGATCTTCTTGCCGATCGGGAACTTGGTTCCGATCTCGGACCACGGATCGCTCTCGAGCTGCTTCATGCCGAGCGAGATACGGTGGGTTTCCTGGTTGATGCGGATGATCTGCACCTTGACCGTCTGACCGATGTTGAGGATTTCGGTCGGATGGTTGACGCGGCGCCATGCCATGTCGGTGACATGCAGCAAGCCGTCGATGCCGCCGAGGTCGACGAACGCACCGTAATCGGTGATGTTCTTGACGACGCCTTCGACAACCTGGCCTTCTTCGAGGTTCTGCACGATTTCCGAACGCTGTTCGGCGCGGCTCTCCTCGAGCACGGTACGGCGCGACACCACGATGTTGCCGCGGCGGCGATCCATCTTGAGGATCTCGAAGGGCTGCGGGTTGTGCATCAGCGGGGAGACGTCGCGGATCGGGCGGATATCGACCTGGCTGCGCGGCAGGAAGGCCACGGCGCCGTCGAGGTCGACGGTGAAGCCGCCCTTGACCTGGTTGAAGATGACGCCTTCGACGCGCTCACCCTTGGTGAACTTCTCTTCGAGACGGACCCAGCTCTCTTCGCGGCGGGCCTTCTCACGCGAAAGCATCGCTTCGCCAAGCGCGTTCTCGATGCGCTCGACATAGACTTCGACGGTGTCACCGACCTTGAGGGTGGTGTCCTTGCCCTTGACGCCGAATTCCTTCAGCGGCACGCGGCCTTCGACCTTGAGGCCGACGTCGATGATGGCCATGTCCTTTTCGATCGCGGTGATCGTGCCCTTGACGACCTGGCCTTCGCCGGAATGGCCTGTGGTAAATGATTCTTCGAGCAGGCTCGCGAAATCATCGCGAGTGGGATTTGCAGCTGACATTGTTTCTCCTGGAATGTCCCGCATCTCAAGCGGGACGGGCGCCGTGGGTTAGCGTTGCGTTAGCCTGCCGGCGTTCCGGGCTACAAAAGCCCTGGGCCGCTCTTTAAGCGGCAATTCCGGCGCATGAAGAATGCTGGCAGGCTGGTTCGTGCCCGATATGGGTGTCTTCTTCGCCTCCGACAACGGAAACGCGAGGGAAAAACCCGGATCAGGCGTTGTCTCTCTTGGCCAACACGTCGTCGATGATCGCCTTGGCTGCGAGAAACGCGGCTTCTATAGCCATTTCGCTGGTATCAAGCAAGTGCGCGTCGGTCGCCGGCTTCAATGGCGAGTCGGCGCGGCCCATGTCGCGCTCGTCGCGGCGCACGATATCGGCAAGGATTTCGGCGAAATCGGCGGTGCCGCCGATGCTCTCGATCTCGGCCAGCCGGCGCTTCGCGCGCACCTCGGCGCTCGCCGTCACATAGAGTTTGATGTCGGCGTCGGGGCAGACGACGGTGCCGATGTCGCGCCCATCGAGCACCGCGCCCGGCGGCGTCTTGGCAAAGGCGCGCTGCTTTTCGACGAGGATACGTCGCACGGTCGGGAAAACGGCGACCTTCGAGGCCGCCTCGCCGACCGCATGCGCCGACAGCACCGTGCGGTCGAGTTTGGCCAAGTCGACCTGGCGGGCAGCGGTTTCGGCGGCTGAGACATTGTCGAGCGGCAGCGCGTGCTGGATCAGCGCGTAGGCCACGGCGCGATAGGTGAGACCGGTGTCGAGCAGGTTCAGCCGGTAGTGGTCGGCCAGCCGCCGGGCGAGGGTACCCTTGCCGGCGCCGGCAGGGCCGTCAATGGCGATGGTGAAGGGGATGCTCATTGGCTGGCCGCTGCGATCGAAAGGCGCGATGAAAAAGACAAGCGCCGCGATCCTTCGCACCCCTCTCTGTCCTGCCGGACATCTCCCCCGCAAGGGGGGAGATTGGCAGTATTGGCGCTCCGCTCAATTCTGCAGCGTTGACTGTTGGCGAAACCGGCGCTGTCGACTGATCTCCCCCCTTGCGGGGGAGATGTCCGGCAGGACAGAGGGGGGTGCTGTCCCGCCAGCATTCCAGTTTGGCTCCAACCCATCAATGGTCACCCAATCTCCGCGCCCAACCCCTTCATCAGCCCCATGAACTCCGGAAAGCTCGTCGCGATCATCGCCTGATCATCGATGGTGACCGGCTTTTCCGTGGCCAGCCCCATCACCAGAAAGCTCATGGCGATGCGGTGGTCGAGATGGGTCTGCACGGTCGTGTCCTGGCCGTTGGGATGACCGCCAAGGCCTTTGCCGCCCGGTTTGCCGCGCACGGCAAGCGAAGCTTCGCCCTCGGTGCAGTCGACGCCGTTGAGCATCAGTCCTTTGGCGACGGCCGACAGTCGGTCCGACTCTTTCACCCGCAGCTCTTCCAGCCCCTGCATCAGCGTTTCGCCCTCGGCGAAGCTGGCGGCTACCGCGAGTACCGGATACTCGTCGATCATCGACGGCGCCCGCTCGGGCGGCACAGTGACGCCCTTGAGCTCGGAATAACGCACGCGCAGGTCGGCCACATCCTCGCCGCCGGCGTTGCGCGGGTTCAGGATGTCGATCTTGCCGCCCATTTCTTGCAACGTCAGCAGCAGCCCGGTGCGGGTCGGGTTCATCAGCACGTTTTCGATTGTTATGTCCGATCCGGGCACGATTAGGGCGGCCACCAGCGGGAAACCGGCCGAGGATGGATCGCCCGGCACCGCGATGGTCTGCCCGGTCAGCTTGCCCTGGCCTTCGATGAAGATGTGGCGCACGCCGCGCTCGTCGGTCTCGACCGACAAATTGGCGCCAAATCCCTTCAGCATCTTTTCAGTGTGGTCGCGCGTCATGACCGGTTCGATGACGGTGGTGATGCCCGGCGTGTTCAGCCCGGCGAGCAGCACCGCCGATTTCACCTGCGCCGAGGCCATCGGCACACGATAAGTGATCGGTGCGGCGTGCTTGGGCCCATGCAGCGTGATCGGCATGCGGTCGCCGGGCGTCGCCTTCAGCACCTGCACGCCCATCTGGCGCAAGGGTTCGAGCACCCGGCCCATCGGTCGGCCGGACAGCGAGGCGTCGCCGATGAAGGTGGTTTCCATGTCATAGGTGCCGACAAGGCCCATGGTCAGCCGCGAGCCGGTGCCGGCATTGCCGAAATCGAGCGGGCCTTCCGGCTGCAGCAGCGCGCCGTTGCCGGTGCCACGGATCACCCACTCCGCGCCGCGTTTTTCTATATGCGCGCCCATCGCCTTCATGGCGGCACCCGTGCGCATCACGTCCTCGCCTTCGAGCAGGCCGGTGATGCGGGTCTCGCCAGAGGCAAGGCCGCCGAACATGAAGGAGCGGTGCGAGATCGACTTGTCGCCCGGCACGCGAGCCGTGCCGGAAAGGGCGGATGATTTGCGGGCGGTGGCCGGCTTTGGGGCGGCGGCGTGAGACATGGAATTTCCCTGGACGGAATGCCGGCGGGCCGGCGCTTTTCATTTGTTGCGGCGGTCTCGTATCACGGCGGGCCGAAATGGTCATCCCCCGTGGTCGTCACTGACGCGAGGCCTTCCAATGCATGGTTTTGTGACGCCGGCTTTTCGCTTTGACAGCGCTGCAAACTGTGGTTAAGGGGACCACTCTTTTATTGACGAGGCTTGCCGTGGCAAAAACTGAACTTGGCACAAAACGTATCGACCCGGAGACGGGCCGAAAATTCTACGACCTGAACAAGGACCCGATCGTCTCGCCGTACACCGGCAAGACCTATCCGCGTTCCTATTTCGAGGAAGGCAAGATTGCCGCCCTCGAGGAGGAAGAGGAAGTGGCCGAGAAGGAAGTGGATGCCGAGGAAGAAGAGGGCGTCGAGGTCGTCTCGCTCGAAGAGGCCGACGAGGACGTCAAGGGCGACGACCTGCCGGATCTTGGCGACGACGAGGATGATGTCGATCTCGGCGAAGACGAAGACGATACTTTCCTCGCCGACGAAGAGGAAGAAGACGACGACGTTGCCGACATGATCGGCGTCGGCGACGACGACGACGAGGTCTGATCGGCCTTGAAAGTGGGCGTTTGCAGGCTTTCGTGGCCTGTGGCGAAAAAGCGGCTCTCGAAGGCTTGATATTGACGAAAGGCGGGGTTAGAAGCCGCCTGCACTAACGGCGCGGTCTCCAACCCGCGCCGGATCTCTTCGCCGGAAACGGCGCCGGTTGACTGCCGGAAGTGGGGCCATAGCTCAGTTGGGAGAGCGCTTGAATGGCATTCAAGAGGTCGTCGGTTCGATCCCGATTGGCTCCACCAAACAGTCCCTCTGCAAACCTGGCTGTTTCCTTGCGGGATAATCGCGCCTCTTCAAAGGCTTGCCAGATCGAGAATGGCTTCATGCTGCTCGATCACCTGTCCGCCGTAGCCGGGTTTCGAAATGGCGAGGCAGCGGCCCACGGTCCACCAAGGCGTCGCAGCCGATAGTTCGGGTTCGAGCGACGGAGAGAAATTCCAATAACGGCGGCGGAATTGGAATAAACTAACTCTACAGATTTTGTGGAATAAGCAATCTGCACTGGCGATCTGGTTTTCCCCAGACAGGACCACGCCATGCCCACTCTTTTGCGCTCCCCCTCAACCAAGCCAGGTGTATCCGACCAGGCCAGTCGGTGCACGGGAGGCAAGCCATGACCAAGGATATTCCCGAACGCATCAAGGTGCTCTGGTTTTTGCCGACGCATGGCGACAGCCGTTATCTCGGCACGACGGAAGGCGGCAGGGCCGTCGATCTGCCCTATCTGACGCAAGTGGCGAAGGCAGCCGATACGCTAGGCTACTACGGCGTGCTGTTGCCGACCGGCCGGGCATGCGAGGATTCCTGGGTGATCGCATCGGCGCTGGTGCCGCTGACCGAGCAATTGCGTTTCCTTGTCGCAGTACGGCCCGGCCTGCAGTCGCCGACGCTCGCCGCGCGCATGACCGCGACGCTGGATCGCATTTCCAACGGGCGCCTGCTGATCAATGTCGTCACCGGCGGCGATCCGCTCGAGAATAAGGGCGACGGCATCTTCCTGTCGCATGCCGAGCGCTATGAGGTGACGCAGGAGTTCCTGCAGATCTACAAGCGGGTGCTGAGCGGCGAGACGGTCGAGCACGAGGGCAAGCATTTCCGCATCGAGGACGGAAGGCTGCTGTTTCCACCGGTGCAGACGCCCTATCCGCCGCTCTATTTCGGTGGCTCGTCCGACGCTGGATCCGCGGTGGCGGCGCAGGAAATCGACAAGTATTTGACATGGGGAGAGCCCCCCGCCGATGTCGAGCGCAAGCTGGATGGTGTGCGTGAACTGGCGCAGAAGGCTGGCCGCAAGCTCTCCTTCGGCATTCGCCTGCATGTCATCGTCCGCGAAACCGCCGAAGAGGCGTGGGCCGCCGCCGACAGGCTGATCAGCCGGCTCGACGACACGACGATCGCTTCGGCGCAAAAGGTCTTTGCCCGCATGGATTCGGTCGGCCAGGCGCGGATGAGCGCGCTGCATGGCGGCAACCGCGCCAAGCTCGAGATCGCGCCCAACCTCTGGGCCGGTGTCGGCCTGGTGCGCGGCGGCGCGGGAACAGCGCTTGTCGGCGATCCCGACACGATCGCTGAGCGCATCGACGAATACCGACGCCTCGGCATCGACACGTTCATCCTGTCCGGCTACCCGCATCTCGAAGAAGCCTATCGCTTCGGTGAACTGGTGCTGCCGAAATTGCCGACCGATCATCCGGTCAAACTTGCCGCCTCGTCCGTCAACACCGGCCCGTTCGGCGAGACCATCGCCGGCGATCACCGGCCGAAGTCGCTCGCAAGCGCCTCGTGAACGCGCTGCCTTCGGTCCCGCGATTGCACGTCGCCATAATCGGCGGCGGCTTTTCCGGCTCGGCGGTAGCTTGGCAGCTGGCGCGAAGCTATTGGCCGGAGCGCCTGTCGACTTCCGTGATCGAGCCGCGGCCGGTGCTCGGCGGCGGTCTTGCCTATTCCACCGAGGAGCCGTCGCATCGGGTTAATGTTCCGGCCGCCAGAATGAGCATGGCTCCCGACGATCCGCAGCATTTTGCGCGCTGGTTGACTGGCAGCGGAGAATTGCAACTCGACCCGGACGCCATCTGGAAGAACGGCGATGCCTATCCGCGCCGGCGCGTGTTCGGCCGCTATGTTGCCGAGCATCTGGCGCCCCATCTCAGTTCCGGCGTTATCCGTCATGTCGAGGGTCTCGCGACACGCGTGACGCGTGAGACGGATGGGACGTGCTGGACTGTGTACACGCCCAGCGGATCGGTTGCCGCCGACATCGTCGTCCTGGCAGCGACGCATCCGCAGCCTGGAATTCCCACCGCACTGGCCTCGCTGTCTGAAGCATCGGGTTTCATCGCCGATCCGTACGCGCCAGCCGCGCTTGCCGGGATCGCGCCGGACGCACAGGTGCTGATCGTCGGCTCCGGACTGACTTCGGCCGACATGGTCGCCGAGCTCGACCGCCGTGGCCATCGCGGCCGCATCCTGGCGCTGTCGCGCCGCGGGCTGCGCTCGCGCGGCCACCCGGACATCAGGGGCGAACCCTTCGGCGACTTTGCGTCCGCACCGGCCACGACGGCGCTTGGCCTGCTCAAGAACATTCGCGCGACGCTGGCAGCGGCACATGTGGCCAATGTCAACTGGCAGTCCGTCTTCGACCAGCTGCGCCTGCAGGGCCCGGTGCTGTGGGCCGCACTTGCCCCACCGGAGCGGGCAAGGCTGGTCCGCCAGCTGCGGGTGTTCTGGGACGTGCATCGCTTCAGGATCGCCCCGCAGGTCGCTTCCGTGCTCGACCGCCGCCATGCGGCCGGCACATTCGAAACCATCGCTGCCAGGCTTGTCGCATCGAACGATGAGGACGGCAGCCTGGCTGTCAGCTTTCAACGGCGCGGGCAGACGCGGATCGAGACGACGCGCTTCGATGCCATCATCAACACCACCGGCCCGGCGCATCAGCAGGCGCTACAACTGAACCCGGCATTGCGCTCGCTGACTGAAGCCGGGCTGATCAAGGTTGATCGATACGGGCTTGGCATCGAGACGGGTCTCGACAGCCGCGCCGTCGACCGGGATGGCAGGTCGGTCACGACACTCCTGGTCGCCGGTCCGCTGGCACGAGGGACTTTCGGCGAACTCATGGGCCTGCCCGAGGTCGCCCGCCATGCCCAGACCGTCGCGGCCGAAATTGCAAAGCTGGTCGAAGCGCTGCCGCCGGCCGTCAGTGCCAATGCTGCTCGCGGGCTGACATCGGCAATCCGCTGAGCAGAAATTGGTATTTCCGTCCCACGAGGGCCTCAAAAACGGAAAATCCTTCTTTGTATATATATTCTATAAACATAATAAATATTGGGAAGCCGGCGCGACCGGAGCGATCAACGACACGGCCTGAATGGGAGACAGTTCATGGCACACGCAGAAGCCGACCCGATCAAATTCGCCTACTGGGTGCCGAATGTTTCAGGCGGCCTGGTGATTTCCAATATCGAGCAGCGCACCAACCATTCGGCCGAGTACAATCGCAAGCTGGCGCAGATCGCCGAGAAGTCCGGCTTCGACTATGCGCTAAGCCAGATCCGTTTCACCGCCGGCTACGGCGCCGACGAACAGCATGAATCGGTGGCCTTCAGCCATGATCTGCTGGCGGCCACCACGACGCTCAAGGTCATCGCCGCGATCCTGCCAGGACCGTGGAACCCGGCGCTGGCGGCCAAGCAGATCGCCACCATCAGCTACCTGACCAACGGCCGCGTGGCGATCAATCTCGTCTCCGGCTGGTTCCGCGGCGAGTTTCACGCCATCGGCGAGCATTGGCTCGACCATGACGAGCGCTATCGCCGCTCGGAGGAATTCATCCGTGCGCTGCGCGGAATATGGACCGAAGACAGCTTCACCTTCCGCGGCGATTTCTATCGCTTCAACGAATATTCGCTGAAGCCGAAACCGCCGCATCCGCTGCCCGAAATCTTCCAGGGCGGATCGTCACGCGCCGCGCGCGATATGGCATCGCGCGTCTCGGATTGGTACTTCACCAACGGCAACACGCCGGCCGAGATCGCGAAGCAGGTCGACGATATCCAGTCTAAGGCGAGGGCCAACAACCACTCCGTCAAGGTCGGCGTCAACGCCTTTGCCGTCGTTCGCGAGACTGAGGACGAAGCCAGGGCGGGGCTTGCCGAGATCATCGCCAAGGCCAACCCCGAGGCAGTCAACGCCTTTGGCCATGAGGTCAAGAATGCCGGCAAGGCTTCGCCGGAGGGCGAGGGCAATTGGGCGAAATCCTCCTTCGATGATCTGGTCCAGTACAATGACGGCTTCCGCTCGAACCTGATCGGCACGCCGAGGCAGGTCGCCGAGCGCATCGTCGACCTGAAGCGCGCCGGTGCCGATCTCATCCTGCTCGGCTTCCTGCACTTTCAGGAAGAGGTCGAGTATTTCGGCAAGCATGTCATCCCGCTCGTTCGCGAGCTGGAAAATGCCGAGGCGGCAGCGTCGCTGGCGGCAGAGTAGCCCCCCGCCTGGCCGGACTGGTTCCAGCCAGCAAACGAATGAAGGGTTGCCCGGCAGGCTCGATCCGTCGAGCGGCCACGGGGATTTGCGCGCCTGCTGAAGACATCGAGGACTGTTGGAATGCCTCTGCCCAGTTATGCCTTAGGAGTGATGGAGGCTTCCGCCTATGCACCGGAAGTCTTTGCGCGCGGCCTACCCTCAAGCTCGTGGCAGCAGCCGTCCGAAGACAGCGCCGAGCCGACGGGAACCGTTGCCGGCGGAGCCTCGCCGCTGCTCTCACTGCAGGGCATCGGCCTGTCGTTTGGCGGCGTCGTGGCATTGGCCGATATCGACCTGTCGGTCCGCCCCGGCGAAATCCGCGCCATCATCGGGCCGAACGGCGCCGGCAAGAGCTCGCTGATCAACGTCATCAGCGGTGTCTACCGGCCGGATCGCGGCCATGTTCAGCTCGACGGCATCTTCTATGCTCAGGTCCCGACGCAGCGGCTGGCGCATCTGGGCGTCGCCAGGACTTTCCAGAACCTTGCGCTGTTCAAGGGTCTCAGCGTCCTCGACAATGTCGCTTCAGGCCTCGCTTACAAGGTCCGCTCCAACTTTGCCGGCCAGGTGCTGGGCATCGGCCGCTCGCGTGCCGAGCAGCGCCACTCGCTCAGCCGCGCCGAACAGATCCTCGAATTCCTCGATCTTGCTGCCGTTCGTGATCGCCTTGCCGGTACGCTGCCTTACGGGCTGCAGAAGCGGGTCGAACTCGCCCGCGCTCTGGTCGCTGAGCCGCGCCTGCTTTTGCTCGACGAGCCGATGGCCGGCATGACTGCAAGCGAAAAGAGCGAGATGGCGGCCTTCGTCCGCGCCGCGCGCGACCGCTTCGCCACCACCGTGGTGCTGATCGAGCATGATGTCGGCGTCGTCATGGGACTGTCCGACCGCATCGCCGTTCTCGACTATGGCCGCAAGATCGCCGACGCCACACCCGAGGAAGTCAGAAACGACCAGCGCGTCATCGATGCCTATCTCGGCGTCGCCTCGGACAATGAGGACGGGGCGGGCATATGATCGCCGATTTCGACTACCAGTTCTTCATCGAAGTGCTCCTCGGCGGCCTGCTTTCCGGCGTCATGTACTCGCTGGTCGCGATCGGCTTCGTGCTGATCTACAAGACCTCGGGCGTGCTCAATTTCGCGCAAGGCGCGATGCTCTTGTTCGCCGCACTCACCTTCGTCAGCCTCGTCGAGCGCGGCATTCCGTTCGCGCTGGCGCTGGTGATCACCTTCGCCATCATGGTGGCGATCGGCATCGCCATCGAGCGCACGGTGCTGCGGCCGCTCACCAACAAGCCGCCGATCACCCTGTTCATGGCGACGCTCGGCCTGTCCTACATCATCGAGGGCGCCGCCCAGCTGATCTGGGGCACGCAGGTCCACGGCCTCGATCTCGGCATCGAGGACGTGCCGCTGGAAATCGGCGGCGTGCTGATCAGCCAGTTCGACATCTTCGCCGCCGTGGTCGCCGCCGGCATGGTCGCCCTGCTGTCGCTGTTCTTCCGCTACACCCGCATCGGCCTCTCCTTCCGCGCTGTCGCCGACGACCAGTTCGCCGCACTCGCGGTCGGCCTCAGGCTGCCCTTGATCTGGGCGACAGTCTGGGCCGCCGCCGGCCTCGTCGCGCTGGTGGCGGGACTGCTCTGGGGCGCACGCCTCGGCGTGCAGTTCTCGCTGTCGCTGGTGGTGCTCAAGGCGCTGCCCGTGCTGGTGCTCGGCGGCTTCGATTCCATCCTCGGCGCCATCGTCGGCGGGCTCTTGATCGGCGCCAGCGAGAAGCTCGCCGAGGTCTATATCGGCGACTATTTCGGCGGCGGCATCGAGAGCTGGTTTGCCTATGTCGTCGCGCTGGTCTTCCTGCTGATCCGCCCTTCAGGCCTGTTCGGTCAGAAGCTTGTCGAGAGGATCTGAGCCATGACCGCGATATCAAGCGATTTCTCGTCGGCGCCGGTGCTGCCGAAATGGGTCGTGCCCGTGCTGTTGCTCGCCTTCGCCTATGGCGTCGTGCCGCTGGTCGGCTCGAGCTATCTGTTTGAAGCCATCCTGCTGCCGTTCCTGGCGCTCAGCCTCGCCGGCGTGGGCTTGAACATCCTCACCGGCTATGCCGGCCAGGTTTCCCTTGGGAGTGCTGCTTTCATGGCGGCCGGCGCCTTTGCCGCCTACAATCTCAACCTGCGCGTCGAAGGCCTGCCTTTGATCGGCAGCATCTTCCTGTCCGGCATCGTCGCGGCCGCGATCGGCATCGTCTTTGGTCTGCCGAGCTTGCGGCTAAAGGGTTTCTATCTCGCGGTTTCGACCCTTGCCGCGCAGTTCTTCGTGCAGTGGGCACTGACCAAGTTCAGCTGGTTCTCCAACAATTCGGCATCTGGCGTCATTGATGCGCCCAGGCTGTCGATTTCAGGCTTTGCGCTCGACGGCGCCGTCGGCCGCTATTTCTTCGCGCTGACCATTGTCGCCATCCTTACCTTCCTTGCCTATCGGCTGGTCTCATCGCAGACCGGGCGCAATTTCATCGCCATCCGCGACAATGAAACAGCCGCCCGCATCATCGGCATCCCGGTCCTGAAGACCAAGTTGTTGGCGTTCGCCATCTCGTCCTTCATCATCGGCGTCGCCGGCGTTATCTGGGCCTTTGCGTATCTGCGGACCGTCGAGCCGGACGGCTTCGATCTCGACCGCTCGTTCCAGATCCTGTTCATCATCATCATCGGCGGCCTTGCTTCGATCCGTGGCGCCTTCTTCGGCGCCGCCCTCATCGTCGTCTTTCCACTCGCTCTGTCTCGCCTCGGCGGCTTCTTGCTCGGCGATCTCTTCGATTCGGGCGTGCTCGACATGAGCCAGCGCATCGTGCTGGGCGCGCTCATCATCCTGTTTCTGATCCTCGAACCCGACGGGCTGGTGGCCCTTTGGGACAGGCTCCGAAGACGGCTCCTGTTCGCCTGGCAATCGACTTGAGCTGACGCATCCGAAAATGAACCAGGGGCCGAACCCAAGGCGGCCCATACCGGAGTACCTCGACAATGACTTTCCTCAGCGCAATCAAGGCGGCGGCGCTGTCCGCGGCGATGATCGTGTCGGTGGCCTTGCCCGCCGCGCACGCCGACGAGCAATATTTCCCGCTGCAGAGCTATCGTGTCGGGCCCTATGCGGCCGGCGGCACCGGCTTCTTCGGCGGCTTCATCGACTATCTCAATCTCATCAACATCCGCGATGGCGGCGTCAACGGCGTCAAGCTGACCTGGGACGAATGCGAGACCCAGTACGAGGTCGAGCGCGGCGTCGAATGTTACGAGCGGCAGAAGAGCCATGCGGGTGCCGCCGCGTGGAATCCGCTTTCGGTCGGCATCGCCTACGCCATGATCGACCGCATCACCGGCGACAAGGTGCCGCTGATCACCGTCAACCATGGCCGCACCGACTCCACCGACGGGCGTGTCTTCCCCTATGTATTCCCGCTGCTGCTCAATCCTTACAGCGAAACATCCGGCATCGTGAACTACATCGCCTCCAAGGAAGGTGGCATCGACAAGCTGAAGGGCAAGAAGATCGTCGTGCTCTATCACGGCTCGCCCTACGGCAAGGAGACCATCCCGATCTATGAATTGCTGGCGCAGAAATACGGCTTCACCGTTCAGCAGATCGAGGTGCCGCATCCCGGCAACGAGCAGCAGTCACAGTGGCTGACCATCCGCCGCGCCAAGCCGGACTTCGTCGTCCTGCGCGGCTGGGGCGTGATGAACCCGGTGGCGCTGAAGACGGCGGTCAAGGTCGGCTATCCCGTCGACCATATCGTCGGCAATGTGTGGTCGAATTCGGAAGAGGACGTGATCCCGGCAGGGGACGCCGCCAAGGGCTACACCGCTATCACCACCCAGGCTTCCGGCAACTCCTATCCGGTGGTGCAGGAGATCGTGAAGACGGTCTACGGCGCCGGCAAGGGCAATCTGGAAGACAAGTCGCGCATCGGCTCGGTCTACCACAATCTCGGCATCGTCAACGGCATCCTCAATGTCGAGGCGATCCGCGTCGCGCAGGAGAAGTTCGGTCACCGCACGCTGACCGGCGACGAGGTCCGCTGGGGCTTCGAGCATCTCAAGCTCGATCCGGCCAAGGTCGAGGCGCTCGGCGCCAAGGATTTGTTCCACTCGATCAACGTCAGCTGGGACAATCATGAAGGCGAAGGCTACGTGACCTTCCAGCAGTGGGACGGCAAGAAGTGGAACGTCGTCTCCGACTGGATTGCGCCGGACTGGGCGCTGCTGCGGCCGATCATCGAGAAGTCTGCCGAGGCCTATGCCGCCGAGAAGGGCATCAGGCTGCGTACCGCCGATGATGCCGACGCGGTGACCACCAACTGATCAGCCAAGGCCGGGCGCTGCGAACGACTTTCCACACGCAGCCCCCGGCCTATTTTCGGTTCATCGAACCACGGGAATAAGAGCCCATGCCGGACAATGACGTCATTCTTGCCGTGGACGCGGTCCATGCCACCTACAATCACGCCATCACGGCGCTGCACGGCGTCAGCTTCGTGTTGCGGCGCGGCCAGATGCTTGCCTTGCTCGGTGCCAATGGCGCCGGCAAGACCACGACGCTGAAGGCCGTCTCCAACCTGTTGCCGGCCGAGCGCGGCCAGGTCAATGCCGGCACCATCCGCTATGAAGGCAGCGATGTCTCGCGCCGCAAGCCGGGCGATCTCGTGCGTGGCGGCCTGGTCCAGGTGCTGGAAGGCCGCCACTGCTTCAAGAGCCTCACTGTCGAGGAAAATCTGATTGCCGGTGGCATCGGCCGCAGCGGAAGCCGCGCCGAGATCAACAGGGATCTCGAACGGATCTACGGCTATTTTCCACGTCTCAGGGAAAAGCGCCGGACATTGTCCGGCCTGACTTCGGGCGGCGAACAGCAGATGACAGCGATTGGCCGGGCGCTGATGTCGCGGCCGCGTCTGCTGGTCCTCGACGAACCGTCGATGGGGCTCGCCCCGCTCATCGTCCAGGACATCTTCCAGACGCTTAGAAAACTCAATCGCGAGACCGGCCTGTCGATCCTGGTCGCCGAGCAGAACTCGGCGGTCGCGCTCAGATATGCCGACCATGCCACCGTCCTCGAAAACGGTGTCTCCGTTCTCTCTGGCACGGCTGCCGATCTTCGCCAGCGCGAGGACGTCCGGTCCTTCTATCTCGGTCAATCGACCCGCGAGCAACAGGCATCGCCTGCCGCCAAGCCAGCCCATCTCCACGCCGTTGCCTGAACCGAATCTCAAGGAGCAGTGAAATGACCGTTTCGACCGTCAAGACCGACCACGCTTCCGCCGCCGTGCCGCCAGTCGCGCGGCCAACAGCGCCGGCGCACATCATCAAGGACGACGCCGAGGCGATTGCGATTGCTCACGCGCTCGCCGCCGAATTCGTCAAGGAGTCCTCCAGGCGTGATCGCGAGCGGATCTGGCCGGTTGCCGAACTCGATGCATTTTCGCAAAGCGGCCTGTGGTCGATCAATGTGCCCAAGGCATTCGGTGGGCCGGAGGTATCCTATGCGACGCTGGCGAAGGTGATCGAGATCATCTCGGCGGCGGACTCCTCGATCGGCCAGGTGGCGCAGAACCATCTCGGCGTCGTCGCCGCCATCCGCACCGTGTCCGACGCGGATCAGCAGAAGCTGCTGTTCGCCGAAGCGCTGAAGGGCACCCGGTTCGGCAACGCCTTTTCCGAGTTCGGCTCCAAGCGCGCCGCCGATTTCGAGACCCGCTTCACCGATGCCGGCGATCATGTGGTCGTCAACGGCCGGAAATTCTATTCGTCCGGTGCGCTGCTCGCCCATCTGGTGCCGATCGTGGCACTCGATGACGAGGGCCGCGCCTGGTATGCGATCGCCGACCGCGGTGCGTCCGGCCTGACGGTCATCGACGACTGGTCGAGCTTCGGCCAACGCACGACACTCTCCGGCACCGTCATCATCGACAACGTCAAGGTGCCGAAGACGCATCTGGTGCCCGGCTACAAGGGCTACGACAGACCGACCGCCGACGGCGCCATCTTCCAGATCATCCAGGTGGCGGTCGATACCGGCATCGCCCAGGCGGCGATCGACGAGACGGTTCACTTCGTCAGGACCAAAAGCCGCGCCTGGATCGACAGCGGCGTCGACAATGCCTGGGACGATCCCTACACCATCCAGGCCGTCGGTGACCTGACGCTGCGCCTGCACGCGGCGCAGGCGCTGCTGGAAAAGGCTGGCCACGCGATCGACCGGGCGGTGAACGAACCGACCGCCGAGACGGTGGCGCACGCCCAGATCGTCACTGCTGAAGCCAAGATACTGTCGACCGAGATCGCCATCGCCGCAACCAACAAGCTGTTCGAACTGGCGGGAACCCGCTCTACCCTTGCCGAACACAATCTCGACCGGCATTGGCGCAACGCCCGCACGCACACGCTGCACGATCCGGTGCGCTGGAAGTACTCGATCCTCGGCAAATATTTCCTCAACGGCGAGAATCCGCCGCTGCACGCCTGGAGCTGATTTACCCAGCGGCGGGCGGGCGGCTCGTCGCGTCAGAACTACGTCCATCCAAGAGAGGCCCACTGCCATGTCAAACCCAACAGTCGTCGGCTTTTCCGGCAACATCACCCGGCCGTCAAAGACACGTGCCTTCGTCGATCTGGTCACCAGGGACATCGCCGCCAGCCATGGCCTGTCGGCGAACACCTATGATGTCGAGGATCTCGGTCCGTCGCTGGGAACGGCGAAATGGGCCCGCGATCTCGACGGTCAGGCGCGCGCGATCCTGGAACAAATCCTCGTCGCTGACGTGCTCGTCGTCGGGTCGCCGACCTACAAGGGCAGCTATACCGGCCTGTTCAAGCACTTCTTCGACCTGATCGATCCGGCGGCGCTGCGGGGCAAGCCTATCGTATTGACGGCGACCGGCGGTGGCGAGCGCCATGCCCTGATCGTCGAACACCAGCTGCGGCCGCTATTCGGCTTCTTCGAGGCCTTTGCCCTGCCTACCGCCGTCTATGCCACCGACAAGGATTTCACCGACGGTGTACTGCACTCCGAGGCCATCCTGAAGCGTGCGGCGCAGGCGGTCGACGAGGTAGGCTTCGTGCTGGCCAACCGCTCGGCCGGCAGGATCGCCGCCGAATAGTCTGGAGCCACCAGATTTCGCCACGATCAAAATAAGCGAGGACAGCGCCCTCGCTTACGCGCAGTTTACGACCGCACGTTACATCCTGTTCCTGTCTGATTCGTCTGGGACAGGAACATCATGAGCAAAGCGCTTACATCCTTCGCACTGGTCGCCGTTCTGACCGCCTTGCTCATGGCCTTGAGCCTGGCTGTAGCCAGGCACGGCTATCCCTATGGCGCGATCGGCGTCAGGCGCCTTGACGGCATTGCCGATGCCGGCGTGTTCATCCCGATTGCCGCTGTCTATTTCTTCAGCGCAATGCTGATGATGATCCTGCCGATCAGGGCGGCTGGCGTCGTCCTGACCCATGCCGCCGACGCGGTCTTCTGGACCGTGATTACACTTTTTGCGGCCATCGTCGGCTGTCTGGCCGCCAGATGGGCCTTCGGCCAGGGCAGCGCCGTGTGGGCGCTGTTGAACTGGCGGTTCCTGTTTGCGGCGGCGATCGTCGGGTGTCACTTCATCATGAACGAGTTGCGCCGCAATGTGCTCTTGCGCAGCCTGTTTTTCGCCGTCTTTGCCGCCGCGACGTTGGCCTGCCTGTTGTGGTCGTTCACCCTCTGACCAGCCGGCTCCAGTCCTTGCGTGCAGTGGATGGCCGTTGACGTTTGCGCGAATTCATCTCCACGAAACAGCGCGACAAAATCCTCGATATCCTTGACTCTCTTCCATGTCGTGGATGGCGTTGACGCGTTCCTCGTCGGCGCCAGCCGAGCTGAGCTCGATGGGCTTTCTCGCCGCCCACGTCGCAAGCGAGGGGGATTTTTGTCGCGGCAAGTGACGCAGTGTTTGCTTTCCCGCAAGGCAATTGTCTGGCAAATACCAATTCAGACAGATGCCGCCGCGCGGCCAACCAGCAGGGAAGACAGGATATGACGCTGTTTCGACAGAACCTCATCGATGGCGAATGGGTCGGCGAAGCCGGTTCCCGTAACATCAACCCCTCGGATACCGGCGATGTCGTCGGCGATTATGCCTCGGCGGGAGTCGAGCAGGCCAAGCAGGCGATCGCTGCAGCCAAGGCGGCGTTTCCGGCATGGTCCCGTTCCGGTCCGCTGGCGCGCCACGCGGTTCTGAAAAAGGCCGCGGACGAGATCATGGCGCGCAAGGACGAGATCGGCCGCAACCTGGCGCGTGAGGAAGGCAAGACGCTGGCCGAGGGCATCGGCGAGACCATTCGCGCCGCCCAGATTTTCGATTTCTTTGCCGGCGAGACATTGCGCCTCTCAGGAGAGGTCGTGCCGAGCGTGCGGCCAGGCGTCGGCGTCGAGATCACGCGCGAGGCGGTCGGCGTGGTCGGCATCATCACGCCCTGGAATTTCCCGATCGCCATCCCGGCCTGGAAGATCGCGCCGGCGCTGTGCCACGGCAACACTGTCGTCTTCAAGCCGGCCGAGCTGGTTCCGGAGAGCGCCTGGACCATCGTCGATATCCTGCACCGCGCCGGCCTGCCGAAGGGCGTGCTCAATCTCGTCATGGGCAAAGGCTCGGTGGTTGGTCAGGCGATGCTCGACAGCCCCGATATCAACGCCATCACGTTCACCGGCTCGGTCGGCACCGGCAAGCGGGTCGCCGCGGCAAGCATCGAGCATATGCGCAAGTTCCAGCTCGAAATGGGCGGCAAGAACCCGCTGGTCGTGCTCGACGATGCCGATCTGGCGGTTGCCGTCGATTGCGCGCTCAACGGCGCCTTCTTCTCGACGGGCCAGCGCTGCACCGCCTCGTCCAGGCTGATCGTGACGGATGCCATTCACGACAGTTTCGTCGACGCCCTCAAGGATCGCATGAGCAAGCTTGTTATCGGCGACGCGCTCGACGCGCAGACCCATATCGGTCCGGTTGTCGACGCCACACAGTTGACGCAGGACGAGGACTACATCGCCATCGGCGTCAGGGAGGGCGCCACGCTTGCCTTCGGCGGTGAGCGGCTCGACCGCAAGACGCCGGGCTTCTACCTGCAGCCGGCCCTGCTGACGCAGGCCACCAATGCCATGCGCAGTTCGCGCGAGGAGATATTCGGACCCGTCGCCAGCGTCATTCGCGTCAAGGACTATGACGAGGCGCTTTCCGTCGCCAACGACACGCCGTTCGGACTGACATCGGGCATCTGCACCTCGAGCCTCAAGCACGCCACCCACTTCAAGCGAAATTCGGAGGCTGGCATGGTGATGGTCAACCTGCCGACAGCGGGTGTCGACTTCCATGTTCCCTTCGGCGGCCGCAAGGGCTCGAGCTACGGCCCGCGCGAACAAGGCCGCTACGCGGCGGAATTCTACACCACGGTGAAAACCGCCTATACGTTCCCAGGCTGATCGGCCGTTGGCCGATCATGCCGGGCTGATCGGTCGTTGGCCGGGCTGATCGGTCGCCGGCTGATCGGGCCACACGCACATCAAGATTGGGCACATCGAGATTGGAGTGGTGCGAAGCGATGACGGTGCAGAACCTGACCTGGCTCAATCCGCCGCCGCACCATTCTATCGACGGCGATGCCGTTTGTGTGCGAACCGGTAAGGAGACCGATTTCTGGCGCGAGACGTTCTACGATTTCTGGCGCGACAACGGTCACTTTCTTTACCGGCAGGTCGAGGGCGATTTCACCGCCGAGGTCACCGTCAAAGGCGACTACAAGGTGCTTTATGATCAGGCCGGACTGATGGTCCGGCTGAGTGAAACGCATTGGATCAAGGCCGGTATCGAATACAGCGACGGCGTGATGTACTTTTCCGTCGTCGTCACCAACGATGCCTCCGACTGGTCGCTGGCCACAATTCCGGCCAGTCCCGACGGTGTCAGGATCCGAGTGACCCGTCACGCCGAGACGATCCGCGTCCAGTACCTAGATGCTTCGGACAGCCACTGGAAGCCGGTGCGGCTTGCCTATTTTCCGATCTCCAAGACGGTCGATGTTGGCATGATGTGCTGCTCGCCGCAGCGCGAGGGTTTCGAGGTCACATTCTCCGATTTTTCCGTCGGTCCGCCGATTTCGCGCGAACTGCACGAATGATCGAAGAGAGCTTCGGGCCCTCACCATGGACGTGCCTGGACGCGTGTATGCGAAGCAGGTCCCGCACAGCACGATGATTGAGCAGCGGGCGCTCTGGACTTTGCGCCGGAGCACGACGTGGTCACCGCCTGGACCAGGCCAGCCAGCGGCCCGCCAGATGTTTCCAGGATGAGGTGAGCTTTGTCCGCCGATAGGCGTCGCCGGCCATTTTTATGCCTTGTGCCTGCGTCGGGAAAGGGTGGATGACGTCGGCCAGCGCGTGCAATCCCATGCCCGACTTGATCGCCAGCGACACCGCATTGATCATCTCGCCCGCATGACTGGCGACGATCGTGGCACCCAGGATGCGGTCGGACCCCTCCCTGACGTGGATTTTGGCGAAACCCTCCTCCTCGCCGTCCATGACTGCGCGGGCGACGTCGTGCATCAGCACCGTATAGGTCTTGACCGGGATGCCGTTCTGGCGCGCCTCCGTTGGATAGAGGCCGACATGGGCGATCTCCGGATCGGTGTAGGTGCACCACGGAATAACCAGTTCGCTTAATTTCCTGCGTCCGAGAAACAGGGCATTGCCCACAACAATCCGCGCCGTCGCCTCGGCGGTATGGGTGAATTTGTATGCGAGGCAGACGTCGCCCGCCGCATAGATGCGCGGATTGGTGGTTCTCAGATAGTCGTCCACTTTGATCCCGGTGGCGTCATACGCCACCCCGGCGTTCTCCAGGTCGAGCCCGTCGACATTGGGCGAACGGCCGATGCCGGTGATGATCTCGTCGACGGAAACCGTCATCGTGTCGCCGTCGCACACAAGGTCGGCGAGCTTCTTGCCGCCTTCTGTCCGTACCGCCACCGCCTCGGTATTCAGGCGAACCTCGACCCCTTCGCGCGCCAGCGCGTCGGAAAGGATCTGGGCGGCGTCGCGTTCCTCGCCAGGCAGAAACATCGGCTCCCGCTGCACCAGGATGACGCTGGCGCCCAGCTGGCAGAAGGCCTGCGCCGCCTCGCACCCGAGCGGTCCGCCGCCAATGACCAGAAGCCGTTTCGGGCACTCAGTGAGATCGAACATCGTTTCGTTGCTGAGATAGCCGGCCTCGGTGAGGCCCGGAATCGTCGGCAGGGCCGGACGCGCTCCCGTCGCGACCAGCGCCTTCTTGAAACGCAGAGTCTTCCCGGCAACCGTGACCTCGTCCGGCCCGGAAAAACGTGCTTCGCCGAAGTAGAGGTCGATGCCTGCGGAAACCACGCTCGCAGCCGAATCGGCGCGGCTGATCCGCTGCCGGATCTGCCGCATCCTCGTCATTGCCCGCTGAAAGTCGATGCGAAGACGGTCCGGCGTGTCGCCGCCAAGATTTTCGGCATCGCGCATATCGGCATAGAGCCTGGCCGTGCGGATGATCGCTTTCGACGGGATGCAGCCGACATTGATGCAGGTGCCGCCGATCAGCCCGCGCTCGATCAGCGCGACTTTCGCACCGAGGTTTGCCGCCTCGCTGGCAGCGGTCAAGCCGGCCGGCCCGGCGCCGATGACGAGAAGATTGTATGGGCCATTGGGCTCAGGGTTTTTCCACAGCGGTGGATGGGCACCCCTGATCAGCTCGATGTCATTGCGATCGACAGGGAAGGTGGTGGCCATGGTCCGGTCACGCGACATCGCCACCACCTGACGCCGGTCTTGCCGGCTGAGACAGCCAACCGCCGCTGAATCCGGCTCTGCCCAGGCCGCGGCGGATGTGCGGGTTGGACCGCATCAGTTCCCAGATCAGGCGCGACCGATGGTTCTCGATCATCATCACCACGATGCCCTGATCCAACCCGAAATGGCCTTCCGACACCCAGCCGTTGCGGCCGAATTTTCGCCGGTTGGCCAATGTCGGATTGAAGCCGCTCGGCAGCCGGAAATTGTCAATCACCTCGGGGTAGCGGTCCCTGAGATGGCGCAAAGCCGCCAGGCAGATATCCGGCGCGAAGGGCAGCGACGCCAGACAGGACCATGGGGCGATCGTTCCATCGTCCGGCCCGAAAGGCGCGCCGCGCGCGGCATAGCCGGAAAACCGGCGACGCTGTCGCTGTACGCTGGCACGAAAGCTGCCAGGTCCGTCGCCCGCCGAAAGTCCCCACAGGTTCGCGTCGTAGCCGCCGTAGCCGTAAGGGTTGTGGCGCGCATAGTCGCGGTGCAGGTACGTCGAACGGCGGCTGTTTTCGAAATAGTCCGAGTTCTTCTCACGCATGAAAGCGTCGCGGATGCCGGCGAAGTCGATCCAGGCATGCGAGAACTGGTGCATGAACAGAGGACCGCCATAGAGCACGTCGTAGCCGTAGATGTTTTCCCACTGATAGGTCGCCGTCCAACCCTCGTAGCTGTCGTCCGAGGTCGGGTTGTCGGGCGAGGCCATCGACAGCACGTAGAGGATCGTCGCTTCGTTGTAGCCTTCCCAGCCATAGTGGAGAAAGCCGCTGTTCGGCTTCCAGCCCTGCCGGAGCGTCGGGCTCGAGCCTTGCGCCCACCGCCAGTCGACGCGCCGGTAGAGCGCCTCGGCCAGTTGGCGGATTTCGGCTTCGTCGCCATCGTCGTCGGAGAAATAGGCGCCTGCCACCAGCATGCCTGATATCAACAATGCCGTATCCACCATCGACAGTTCGCAGCGCCAGACGCGCAGGCCGGTCCGCATGTCGAGGAAATGGTAGTAAAAACCCTTGTGGCCGGTGACCTCGTCGCCATTGCCTTGCCGGCTGGTCGAGAAGAAACGCAAGGCGGCAAGCGTCAGCTTCACGGCCGCGTCGCGCGCCATCCAGCCGCGCTCGACGCCGATTGGGTAGCAGGACAGCGCGAAACCGACGACAGCGATGCTGGCCGGCGAATTCGGCCGCGACGTATCGGCGACCAGTCCGTTTTCCGGGTTCACGTTCTCGATGAAATAATCGAAGGCGGCGCGCTGATAGCGCTCCAGAAGCTCGTCGTCGGACAGCACGGCAGGTTCGACCTTAAGCAAAAGAAGCAACCTCCCGCCCGATTGCTGTCAATTGCCAAGCGGTGGCATAGCACCGGCGGGTCATTGCCGAACTGTCACGCCGTGTCATGACTTTCCCCGCATAGCTTTGTTGCGTCTCCGTCGATTCGAAGTCTGCGATTATACGCCGCTACGCACCCGTTCGTTGCACCGTCACGCGGAATTGAGATGCGTCCTGCTTAGTAGGTGGCGCGGCCGCTGGAAAAGTCGAACATGGCGGCCGTCGTGAACGAGCACTCCTCCGAGGCGATCCGCAGAGGTTAGCGGCACTCGTCGATCTCGCCAACGCGGGCCATCTGTATCTTTGGCAGTATGAAGTCGATGTGCTGCCGGGCGCCTCTCCGCAAATGCCTCGCTGTAAGACAAGGTGACCGGATTTGCCATTGAGCGCTGGGCGCGATAGGTTATATTGCGCTGCACAATGGAGACGCCGTTATTGCACGCCCATGTTTGCGAAAATTCCGGCCGGCTCATGGCTTGCCGGCCGTGGGTCGTGCCGGCGGGACTCTGAGATGAAGATTCCAAAGTCGTTGCTGATCGATCCCGAGAAAAATTCGGTCTATGGCGCCTTTGCCGTGGCCGTGTCGATCTGGGCGTTTTCCTACTCCGTCATTTTCGGCCAGGTGCTGATTCTCGCCTATTATGCGGTCTGGCTTCCGCTCATCCTGGTCGACTACCGGCGGTTTATGCGCCAACTGTCCAGCGCCTGGCTGCCGTTGCTGTTTGCGGCCTATGTCTGCTCCTCCGTCGTCTGGTCGCAGGCGCCCGGCGTCACGGCGAGAACGGCCGTCCAGTATTTTTCCCATATAGCCTGCGCCTATGTCGCTGCGCGCACCGTCAGCGTGCGCACGCTGACCATAGGTGCTCTGGTCGGGATATTCGTCGTCCTCATCTATTCGCTGAAGGTCGCGAACTATTCCGAAGACGTTCTGGATGGCACCGTCAACTTTGTCGGCGCCTTCGCTTCCAAGAACCAGATAGGCTTTGTCGGTTCGCTCGGCATCTATTTCTGCGCCGTCTTCCTCGCCTTTTACAGGCGCGGCCGGCTGAGCCTCATCCTGACGGCGCCCGTCGTGCTGCTGTCGGCCTATGTGCTGATCGTCTCGCATTCCGCCACCTCGATGGCCTCGATCCCGGCGGTTCTGGCGCTGGTGGCGCTTCTTGCGATGAGCAAACTTTTGTCACGGCGCTATCGCCGCGTGATCTTCCTGATCGGCGCCGGGCTGCTGGTCGTGGTTGCCTTTGTCGCCTTGAATCTCGGGCTGATGGACTTCGTCCTCGGCCTCTTCGGCAAGGATTCCACGTTGACCGGGCGGACCTATCTGTGGGAACAGGGCTGGAATACCGTGCAGAAATCGCCAATTCTCGGTGTTGGCTATGCCGCCTATTGGGTGCAGGGTTTCGCCGAAGCCGAGCGGCTGTGGAACGAATTCTACATTACCACACGCACCGGGTTCCACTTCCACAACACCTATATCGAAGCCCTCGTCGAACTTGGCTTCGTCGGGGCAACGCTGGTATCGCTGATCATGCTGCGCACGCTCTACGGCCACATTGCCGCTGTGATCTTCAGGACATGGCAGGCGGATTCGGTGATCCTCGCCGGCGTGATGGTGCTGCTGCTGATCCGCTCCTTCGTCGAGGTCGAGATACTCAATCCCTACATCATGGGCTCTTTCCTGATGTATTTCAGCTTCTTCAAGCTGGCGCGAGTGCCCGTTACCCGCACGCGACGGGCGCAGGCCCTGCAGCAGCAGGCAGAGGCCAGGGGAGAGGCCGATTGGCCCCGGCATGCCGGCCGTCCGGCGGCCGCCGATCCGTCATGACCTGCCGGCTCGCAGGTTGAAACAGGCGCTCATGAAATCGGCAATGCCGTCCAGGTCATGCGCATTGCCTCGGCTCGGGCCAACATCAAGCCGCCCAACGCTGATTTCAAATTTTCAGAACTGAGACACGTCCCAACCCACACTGGATGGTATGCGGTGCCGGCGTCTATTGGCTGGCCAGCGGCGCCAGCTTGACCTTGATCACATCGCCAGGCAGCACCGGCGTATCTTCCTTCGCGGCAATTTCGCTGGTCTTGCCGTCGACGATTCTCACCAGTGTGTAGAGCAGGGTAGGCTCTTCGTTGGTAGCACTGGCGGCCGCCGTCGTGGCAGGATCGGTTGCCTGGGCGATCAGGCCTTTCTGCATATTCGCCTTCAGCGCCGCCTCGTTCAGCTCGGCTTCGGTCTGCTGCCGGTCGGTGGCGAGCCTTGAACTCAAGGTATTCTGGGCATCGATGGCATCCTGCGTAGCCTTGCTGATCGCCTGTTTGGCGGTGAGGATGGCCGTTTCGTAGTCCAGGATCTTGCCCTGCAGATCGGCAACGTTTTGGCGCGAATCCAGCAGTCGGGCGTTGGCGATCAGGCCTTTCTGCGCCAGCGGGCCGATGCTGGTGAGTTGCTGCTGCGCCAGATCGACCTGCTGCTGCTGGTTGACGATCTTCTTCTGCAGGGATTCGATCTCGGACTGTAGAACCCTCTTCAGCTCGTCGAGCGCCTCGAGTTTCAGCTTTAGCGCTTTTTGGTCGGCCGTCAGGATCGTCATCTCGTCGGCGACGATGGCTGGCAGTCTCGGATCGCCCTCGACCTCCTTCGGTACGTCGAAACTTGTCTTGCCGGTCATGTCCGCGTCGATGCGGGCGCGCTTGACGATTAGCCGAATGCGCAAGTCGTCAGAGATATCGAAGTTACCCTTGGCTGTGACCAGATCCTTGCCTAGCTGAGGACCATAGTCGGGGTTTCGCCTGATGCCACCGGCGACGCTGATCGCCTGCAACACTGTCAGGTCGGGCACATAAGGAAATTTGCCGGGGTTCTGTACTTCGCCCGAAATGTAGAATGGCCGGAACTGCGCCATTTCGACCGAGGCTTCCGGCCTATCCGACAGAGCGAGCTTGCGTTGCAGCGCCTCACCGATCGTCGTTGCGATTTCGGACGTGGTCTTGCCTGCTGCCGGCACTTCGCCGACGAACGGCACCGACAGCGTGCCCGATGGACCGACCGTGTACTCGCCATTCACCGCCGACCAGTCACGAAACGTGCCTTCCACGGTCTGCCATTCGGCAACTCGAATGGTGAGTTTGTCCTGCGAGCCGAGGCGGTAGTCGCCTGCGACGGCGATGTGGGGGACGACGAGCGACATGGCGAGGCATGTGGCCAGCAAACGCGCCCGCCGCAGGCGGCCGGAAACCGGGCTGCTGCGAAGGGCTTCGAACATATCTTTTTTCAACTGAACATTCCGATCCGCTTTAGCCCCATCGCCCGATGAGCTTGCGTCGAATGGCCGGCGCCAATGTCTGGCGTTGGCCACCGGCCGGTCAGTAAGAGCCGCGCGACATCCAGACGGCCGGGACGGTCTTGATGATGATGCGAACGTCCTCGAACAGCGACCAGTTCTCGACATAGTGGCGGTCGAAGGCGACGCGGCTGTCATAGGACACATCGTTGCGCCCGCTGACCTGCCACAGGCCGGTCAGGCCCGGGCGAGATTTCAGGTAGTAGACCGCTGACGTGCCATAGATTTCCAGCTCGTCGCGCACGACCGGACGAGGGCCGACTAGGCTCATGTCGCCCTGCAGGATGTTGATGATCTGCGGCAGTTCATCCAGGCTGAGTTTCCTCAGTACGGCTCCGACACGGGTGACGCGCGGGTCGTTCTTCAGCTTGCGGGTCGCGATCCACTCGGCGTTGGCGTCCGGGTTGGTGGCGAGATAGGCCGCCAGCACCTTGTCGCCGTCCGGAACCATGGTGCGGAACTTCAGGCACGAAAAAATCCGCCCGCCGCGCCCGATTCGCCTGTGGCCGTAGAAGATCGAGCCGCCGTCGGAAAACTTGACGAGCAGCGCTATCATGACGAACAGTGGGCTGAGAGCGATCAAGCCAATCAGTGAACCGGTAATGTCGAAACTGCGTTTGAGCAGGCCGCCGATCGGCGGCGGAAAATCGATGTCAGCCTGCGAAAAGCCCGCTGTGGCCGACTTGGCAACATCCCTCATGCCATAAACTCCATGCGTTGAACGAATGGTTCGCGGCAAGATACCAAAAAAATGTTGCAGCGCAACACACAATTTCCAACCGCTTTGAAATAGTCGCGTCATGAATTGACTAAATAATAAGCTAGTCATGCACAAATTTCGGCGTACTTAGCACGTTTGTGACAAGAAATGGGCATAGTCGGAAAAATACCGACATTTGTAGGGCGGTTTTTAGGCAAGCCTACCTGCCGACCAAGGTGCGGCGCATGTTAGTGCTTTAGCGCTAGGCGGTGCTTGGACAAAACCATCTAAAATACTACTCAATATTGGCTATTCTACTGAAAAATGCTGATGGCGGGAGATCGGCTTGAATCTCGTTGCGTGCGTTGCAGCATGGCGGAGTCGATCGCAAAAGCCCGATGAAAAATATCCGGAGTTGCCCTTGCCGCCTACTGCTCGTCTTAATAGAATTGCAAATTATATCTGTCACAGTGGCGACAGGTAGAAAAGGCCGGAAGCAACCGGCCGAGAGTGGGCGACCTTAACAAGCCCACATGACAAGGGACGGCGCTCGGGTGGGGCAAAAACGTTATATGTACCCGAGCCGGTTTATGGGCTGTTGGGTATGGCACTTCCAAAATTCATCCTCGGGATGATTTTCGCTCTGGCTATCGTGGTCGGCTGGTCCTGGTTGGGCGGCGTATCGATAGGCACAATACTGGTGCGCGTCATCATCTGCGCGGTTGTCATCCAGGCGGGTTACTTCGTGCTCGTCTATGCCATGATCGCCAGGAGCCCGCCGACGCCGGCCGACATGGCTCGTGACGCTGAGCGAAAACTGAATGCGCCCGAGGTTGCCGAAGGCGAGAAGCTGAGCGCAAGGCGCGGCCTGCACTAGTCGCGGCTTATCAGCCTTACGCCACGTTGGCGGGTTCGCTCTCCGATCCCGACGGCATCCTCGACGGCCGCCTGCCGGTTTTTCCTTCAGCCGCTGACATTGGCCTCGGCGATACGGCCGCATGGTAGCCTTTTATGGATCAAGGCTGTTACCATCTGTCGATCAATTGCAGGTTGCCGGCGTCACCCCATGTGAGCCGTGCCCAAACCCCGAGATCTTTAGAGCAGATTCCTGTGCGTAGGGCAGGGCGATCTTGGTGACGCTCTGGCTGCAAAATTCCGCACGGCAAAAGGAAGGGCTTTACGGCATCGAGGTTTTTGGTGATGCTTGCTTCGCAACTGCAGCATAAGCGTCGCGCAACCGCTTTCTTTGGGAGACTGTGCGCCAAAGTGGCCTTGCCGGATGGTTCATACGAAGGATTGCGCGCCGCCGACTGTGACGACGAGGTGGCCTATGTGCAGGCCTGCTTTCGCCGGGCCGGACGCCGACGCCGGCGACGTGCCTACGCCTTGGTCCGCTTCCTCGGCGAACAGCATATGACTCGCGGCGACGGCAAGTACGGGGCGAGGGCAAAGCGATATCACCTGTACGAGAGGCAAATCCATGTCGATGACGAAATCCGAGGTCTGCGTGATCATCGCGGCAAGAAACGCGGCAGCGACGATCGCTGTCGCTATCGCGTCCGCGTTGCGTGAGGCGGAAGTGGCGGAGGTCGTCGTCGTCGATGACGCATCCACCGACGACACCGCTGATGTCGCGCGATCCGCAGACGATGGTAGCGGGCGGCTCAAGGTGATGCGCCTCGATATCAATCGCGGCCCCTCCTTTGCCCGCAACGCAGCCATCGCCGGCTCGAAATCGCCGTTCATCAGCATTCTCGATGCCGACGATTTTTTCCTTGAAGGCCGATTTCGCAACCTGTTCGCCGGCGCCGATTGGGATTTCGCGGCAGACAACATCATGCTGATCAGGGATGACGCGACAGGCGACGCGACGAAAATCGTCGCGCCGCAGTTTGCCGCCGATCCGGAATTCCTCGATTTCGAGCGCTTCGTCGAAGGCAACATTTCCAGGCGCCGCGTGCAAAGGGGTGAACTTGGCTTTTTGAAGCCGGTGATCAGCCGCGCGTTCCTCGACCGCCATGGCTTGCGCTACGACGAGGGCCTGCGGCTGGGCGAGGACTATGAACTCTACGCCCGCGCGGTCGCCCGCGGGGCGCGGTTCAAGGTCATTCGCTCCTGCGGCTACGGCGCCATCGTCCGCGCCGATTCGCTGAGCGGCCGCCACAAGACGCAGGATCTGAAGCGTCTGGCCGATGCGGACCTGGCGCTGCTGGCGATCGACACCCTGCCGGAAGGCTCGAAAGCGGTGCTGCGGCGGCATGAGCGGCACGTGCGCGACAAGTACCGGCTGCGCAATTTCCTCGACGTCAAGGCCGAGCGGGGGCTGGCATCGGCCGCTGCCTACGCCTTATCAAGCCAATCCAACCTCGTTCCTATCGTGCAGGGCGTCGCTTCCGACAAGCTTGAGGCGCTGTTTCGCCGTGTTGGCCTCGTGTCCAGGCAGAAGCACGTGCCGCCGCTGCGTTTTCTGATGGCCGGAACCAGCATGGGCAAGCAACGTTGACAGCGGCGCCGATCAGGCGCGATCTATTCACCAAGGGCACGTTCATCACGCAAACCATTTCGGCCGGATTTATGAGTTTACGAATTGGGTGGTTGCCTGTCGGCTCCGACGATGGCAGTCTATGGTGCGGTGCAGCAAATTGGATGACCAGCCGAACTGGCCCCCGATCGGATTGGTCTGATGTCTCCTTGATTGGAGCAGGACAATGCGACACGAGTTTTCTGAGCCCCGGCTGCGGGGATCGGCCAGAAGCCCGGCCCAAAAGCCGGCGATGACGGGAATCTGAGTTCATGGCCTCGATATTCGGTTTCAGATCAAGGGATCCGGCCCGCGACCGGCAGACCGACGTTTCGCGCCTTGATCGCCTGGCAAAGCTGTTCGAGCAGATCGCGGCCGAGATCGAGTCCGAGAAAGCCGGGCTTGAGAATCGCTACCGGACCAAGGCGACCAATGCCGCCTTCCTGATCGAAGCGATGGAAAACGGCTCCGCCTCCGACAAGCGGTCTTCGGAAGTCAGCGCGCTGACACAGTCGATCCTGAATTGCGAACGCCGCATCGCGGCGCTGTCGCGCCAGGACGGCATGATGAAAGACCTCCGTCATTCACTGCATATGGTCTTCGATGACAATGCCGGCTCGGAAATAGCGGCCAAATTCGCCAGGCCTGCGGGCGCCAGCAGAGGTTGATGGTGACGGCTCGAAACTGTTCAACGGATTTGATGCAAGGCAGGAAAAGCAATTCGGGAGGGTCACAAAAGCAGGTCAAGGTTGCCCGTTTCAGGAGCGGTTCGAACGTCGACTTTGGGTTGGGGACGCGCAGCGCAAAGGTGAGTTTGATATGAATTCGGATCCGAAACCTACGTCCACGACAGCATTTGACGCACCGCCGCTCGCACAGCGGACCGCGCAAGCCAGCCGGCGGCGATTGCGTTCGCTCAGTGCCTTGCTGCTGGCTGCGCTTGGAAGTTTCCTGGTAACCCCCTCCTATGCGCAGGACATTCCGACATCGCCGTCCTTTGTCGACGATTTCAAAAGCTTCGATCGTGCTCGCTGGTATGTTTCCGACGGCTGGAGCAATGGCAGCCATCAGAATTGCACCTGGTCGAAGCGACAGGTCAGCCTTTCGGACGGGGTGCTGTCGCTGGGCTTCGAGAAGCAGCAACTGAAAAACCGTGAGTTTGCCTGCGGCGAGGTCCAGACCAAGCAGCGCTTCGGCTATGGCACCTATGAGGCGCGGATGAAGACCGATACCGGCTCCGGCCTTAATGCTGCGTTCTTCTCCTATATCGGTCCATCCGACAAGCAGCCTTGGGATGAGATCGATTTCGAGGTCCTGACCAAGAACACTTCCAAGGTGCAGGTCAACGCCTATATTGCGGGCAAGGGCAAGAACGAGAAGCTGGTCGACGTGCCGGGTGGCACCGAGAGTGCTTTCAACGATTACGCCTTCGTCTGGCACAAGGACAGTTTGCGCTGGTACGTGAACGGTCAGCTGGTCAACACCATTACCGATCCGGCGAAATTGCCGACCCATGCGCAGAAAATATTCTTCAGCTTCTGGGGCAGCGATACGATGACCGGCTGGATGGGCGCTTTCACGGATCCGGGCCGCAAACTTTCGCTGCAAATCGACCGCGTCGCATTCACGGCCCAGGGGGAACCCTGTCAATTTCCGGAATCGCTGGCATGCAGCGTAAAGTAGTTGGGAAAGTCGTGTTGAACTGGCCGGGCCGAAAACGGCCCGCTGCCTTGCATGGGAACGAAACCGAATGAATTTGACGGTGTTTGGAATTGGCTATGTTGGCCTCGTACAGGCGGCGGTACTTGCCGAAGTCGGGCACCAGGTGGTGTGCGTCGACATAGACGCCGCCAAGGTCGAGCGGCTCAATCAGGGCCTGGTTCCCATCTTCGAACCTGGACTGGAAAGCCTGGTCAGGGAGAACCACGCCGCCGGCCGAATCAAGTTCACCACCGATGCCGCCGCTGCCGTCAGGCATGGCGAGATTCAGATGATCGCGGTCGGCACGCCGCCCGGCGAGGACGGCTCGGCCGACCTCAAATATGTGCTGGCCGTCGCCGAGACCATCGGCCGCGAGATGGACAAATCGAAGATCGTCGTCGGCAAGTCGACGGTGCCGGTCGGCACCTGCGAAAAGGTCAAGGCCAGGATCGCCGAAACGCTGAAGAAACGAGGCCGCGAGGATCTGACCTTCGACGTCGCGTCCAACCCGGAATTCCTCAAGGAAGGGTCCGCGGTCGCCGACTGCATGAAGCCGGATCGGATCATCGTCGGCACCGGCAGCGAGGACACCGAGGCGGTGATGCGAGAACTTTACGCGCCGTTCAACCGCAACCACGAGAAGATGATCGTGATGGACGTGCGCAGCGCCGAATTCACCAAATATGCCGCCAATTGCATGCTGGCGACCAAGATCAGCTTCATGAACGAGATGGCCAATTTGGCCGAGCAGCTCGGCGCCGACATCGAGGAGGTCCGCAAGGGCATCGGCAGCGATCCGCGCATCGGCTACCATTTCATCTATCCGGGTCTTGGTTATGGCGGCTCCTGCTTCCCAAAGGACGTGCGCGCGCTGATCAAGACCGCCGAAGGCGTCCAGTTCGATGCCAAGCTGCTGCGCGCGGTCGAGGAGCGCAACAACGCCCAGAAATCGGTTCTCTTCGACAAGGTGGACCGCTATTTCAAGGGCAACCTCAAGGGCAAGACCTTTGCGCTGTGGGGTCTCGCCTTCAAGCCCGACACCGACGACATGCGCGAGGCTCCGGCGCGGACGCTGATGGAAGCGCTTTGGAAGGCCGGCGCCAATGTGCAAGCCTATGATCCCGAGGCGATGCAGGAATGCCAGGCCATCTACGGGCTGCGCGACGACCTGCTTCTGTGCGGCACCAAGGAGGCGGCACTGCGCGGCGCCGATGCGCTGCTGATCGCCACCGAATGGAAGAGTTTCCGCGCGCCGTCCTTCGACGCGCTGCGAGATGCACTGACCACACCGATCATCTTCGACGGCCGCAACCTCTATGACCCCAAGGTCATCGCCCGCCATGGCATCGAATATCACTCGATCGGCAGAATGGCGGCGTGACGGGAGGGCGGCACAACAAGGAGCCAGGTCCATGAAAGTTCTGTTTGCAGGCGGCAGCGGCTACACGCCGCAATTCAGCGGCGGCGTGCAGTCGAGCACCCACCATCTGGTGGAACAATTGCGCGAGAACGGTCATGATGCTTCCGTTCTGGCGGCGCTGTTCGGCGATGGCATGTTCGGCTTCAGGGCGCGCGCCAAGATGAAGCTCCTTCGTCAGCGCGCCGTCATCGACACTTTCCCGGGCTATCCGGTGGTTCGGGCATGGTTTCCCTGGGAAGCGGTCGGCTTTGCGGTCGAAAAGCTGAGGCCGGATGTTGCCGTGGTGCAATGTCACAACTCGGTTCCGATCGGCAGGGCACTGCAGGCCGAAGGCGTGCCCGTCGTCGTCTATCTGAGGAATGTCGAATTCCGCGAACTGGCCGGCGACCTGCGCGACCTGCATTCGGCGCTCTATATCGCCAATTCCGAGTTCACGGCGCGCACCTACAAGGCAAAATTCGATATCGATTCGACGGTCATTCCGCCGACCATCAATCCCGCGTTCTACTGCACACCGACGACCGGTGAATTTGTCACGCTCATCAATCCCTATGAGGAAAAAGGCTTCGACCTTGCAGTCCGCATTGCCGCCGCCTGTCCTGAGATCCCATTCCTGTTCGTCGAAAGCTGGAAGCTCGATGACGATCACCGGGCCCGGATCGAAGCGACGATCTCTCCATTGCAAAACGTCAAGCTGGAAGGCCGCACCAGTGACATGAAGACGGTCTACGGCCGCACGAAGATACTGCTTGCACCCAGCAAATGGGAAGAGGCCTGGGGCAGGGTAGCCTCGGAAGCGCATTGCAGCGGCATTCCCGTGGTCGGCTCACGTCGCGGCGGTCTGCCGGAAGCGATCGGCTCCGGCGGCGTGGTGCTGGACTACGACGCACCGCTTGCCGACTGGGTCTCGGCCGTCAGACGGCTGTGGAGCGACGACGCCGAGTACAAGCGTCTATCGGCGGCGGCGACTCAGTTTTCAGAGCGACCGCAAATGAACCCGGACCGTCAGTTCGCCACGTTCATGGACGTTCTCGACAGCGCTCGGCGTGTCGGCCTGGAGCGGGCTGCCTAAGACGCGGTGCGTTGGAATCGATTTACCTGGCGCCCTACGCTGCCGGGCGACTGCAGTCGCATGACGCCCCTGAGCCAGTTCCAGGCCCAGCCATCCGCGGGCAGTCGATTCAAATGCTGCAGTGCAATATTCCTGTGGCAAGGCAGCAATCAACGTGTATTCTGTCCGCATACATTAGGGCTGGCGCAACGCGGACCGCTTGGGGTCTAGGGCAAGCCCCAACCTTGCAGGCGGGCTATGCGTGTGGGCTTTGTCGTCGGCGGATTCCCTCTGCTTTCAGAAACCTTCGTCGTGGACCAGATGGCTGGGCTACTGGCGCGGGGCTTCGATGTTGAGGTCGTCTGCGACAGGACGAAAGGCGACGATCGGATAGACCGGCAAATGGAGCCGATGGCGACGCTGCTCGCCAGAACCCAACATTGGTGGAGATGGGCCGCTGGAATCAGCGAATTTGTACGCCGGCTGCCGCCGCGCCTGCGATACAAGGCTTCGACCGCTCTTGATATGGTTTTCGCACGCCGCCTGAACCACTGTGACGTGATTGTCGCTCACTTCGGACAGAACGGGGAAAGAGCGGCGGCGCTGAAGAAATGGAAGGTCCTCAAACCGCCTATCATAACCATCTTTCACGGCGCGGATGTCGCGATCCCCGCGCGGCAGGCAGTGCTTGCGACGCAATACGCTGGGCTAATCAAACATGGCAGCTTGAACCTGCCGGTCAACGATTTCTTCCGCAGGATGTTGCTGGAAGCCGGTGCGTCTCAGGCAAGCACGACGGTCCATCACATGGGAATCGATCCCCGCGAAATCAGCTATCGCTGGGAATCGTGGGAAGGCACCCAGCTGATCCTGACTACGGTTTGTCGCCTGGTGGAGAAGAAAGGCGTCGAGTTCGCCTTGCGCGCCCTTGCCTCTCTGGCAGCGTCCCATCCTGAGATAGACTGGCGCTACGATATTGTCGGCGACGGTCCATTGCGGGTTGGCTTGGAGAAACTGGCTGTGGAATTGGGCTTGGCAGGTCGCGTAACATTCCTTGGCAGCCTCCCGCACATGGAGGTGAAGAGACGGCTTCGCATGGCGCATCTCTTCTTGCTTCCAAGCGTCACCGCCAGCGACGGGGACATGGAAGGCATTCCGGTCGCGCTCATGGAGGCCATGGCCGCCGGATTGATTGCGGTCAGCACGCATCACTCGGGAATCCCCGAGCTCATCGAGGATCAGGAGACAGGGTTGCTTGCACCCGAGCGAGACGTTTCAGTGCTTGCCGCCAAGCTTTCCTGGGCAGCCGAACATCCGCAAGAATGCGAACGTATCGCAGTTGCCGCGCGCCGCAAGGTCGAGGACGACTTCAACGCCGATGTTCTGAATGAACGTTTTGCACAAATGGTTGCCCAACTGGCCACGCCGGCCTCTGCACCTGAACCCGCCAAGCATGCCGGCGCTGCCGAGGTCCTGGCGAGTCCTTCATCTGCGGGCCTTGGTGGTTGATCGGCAGACACGCCAAATTGCCGGAAATCTTGCTCCGCCGCACCAAAAATGTTGCAGTGCAGCAAAGCCTGTACTAATGTCCGTCCCGGGTGGCCAACAGCGGTAGAATTCTATGCTGCATGTCTCGAGCCTTGGGCACGATGTTTTCGGCCCGGCCGTCGTCGGGCGCGCACCGGCTCCCAGTGCGGTTGACCTGCAGCCACCTTGCGAGGTTTCCGTGTCCCCTGCCGGTCCCCATGCGGGGCGGTTCACAACGGGCTGCTTGATCGGTATTCGCATGAATGCATCCTGCCGATGAAGATTTGCTTCGTAGTCGACAAGTTCCCCTCATTGTCGGAGACGTTCGTTCTCGACCAGATAGCCGGGTGCCTTGAGCGCGGCATGGAAGTCGGCGTCGTCTGCAATGAGATGTCCTTTGGCAAGGACGCCAATATCGACGATTCGCGCTGGCACGCGCTGCCGGGAAAGGTCGTATGCTGGTGGGGTCGCCTAGCTCGCTATCGCCCGCTGCTCAGGAAGTGGTCTGGCAGGTTCTGGGATAAACTCTCGACCGCCATCGACATTGCTCATGCGCGTAGGTTGCAGAATGCCGACGTGATCGTCGCCCATTTTGGCAACAACGGCATGCGCGTGGCCCGCGCTATTAAACGAGGCAGGATTTCCGCTCCCCTTATGACGATATTTCATGGCCGCGATGTCGGCGAGCCGCTGCATGACGATACACTCTCGCGCTACAAGATTGTGTTCGAGAAGGGCGCTCTTCAACTGCCGGTGAATGCGTTTTTCCGCGATGCCTTGATCGACGTTGGTGCATCGCCGACGCAGGTTATGGTTCACCATATGGGTGTGCGGCCGAGCGAGATCGGCTATCGGTGGCGTTCATGGGAGCAAGCCACGCTATCTTTCATCTCGGTCTGCCGCCTGACAGAAAAAAAGGGCATCGAATATGCGCTTCGCGCGCTCGCCAGCCTGCCGCGGCGCAATTGGGTCTATTCGGTGATCGGAGGCGGAGAACTTCTGGAGGAGCTGAAGGGGATCGCCGCAAATCTCGGCATCGCCGACAGGGTGACTTTTCTTGGCCCGCGTCCGCACAGCGAAGTGAAGCAGCGTCTGCGCAATGCCCATGTGTTCCTGCTGCCTAGCGTCACTGCGCGCGATGGCGATCTGGAAGGCATTCCGGTTTCACTGATGGAGGCTATGGCCGCCGGCCTGACGGTGGTCAGCACATATCACTCGGGGATTCCCGAACTGATCGAGGATCAGAAGACAGGTTTTCTGGCTCCCGAGCGAGACATCGCGGCGCTGACCCGCAAACTTGCCTGGATCGCCGAGAATCCGAAGCCCTGCGAGCAAATTGCCCTCGCCGCGCGCAAGAAGATCGAGGCGGACTTCAACGCAGATGTGCTGAACGAACGTTTCGCACAGATCGCCGAGCAGCTTGGCGAAACGAGGGTCCGTTCATGAATGTCAATCCGCCGCCCCCTCATTTCGGTCGTGTCGCCCTTCGTGGCGGGTTCGTAACGATCGGTGCGCAGGGCTTCAAGATGGCGATCCAGTTTCTCTCCGTCATCGTGCTCGCCCGACTGCTCGTTCCCGAGGATTTCGGCCTGGTGGCTTCCGTCGGGCCGATCGTGGCCTTCGTTGGTTTGCTTCAAAACCTGGGCCTCCAGCAGGCTGTGGTTCAGCGCAGGGACATCAACGACCAGCAACTCAACCAAGTTTTCTGGATCAGTGCGCTCGTCGGACTGGGGAGCGCCGTGGTAGTGGCCGGCCTAGCGCCCGCGATTGCCGCTTTCTACGGCGATCAGCGCATGTCCGGCATTACCCTTGGCTCCGCCTTGCCGCTGCTCCTCGGCAGTCTTGCCGCGGTGCCGCTGGCACTGATGAATCGCCACCTGCAATTCGGCCAGCTCGCCGTGAATGATGTGATAAGTGCCGCCGCCGGACTTCTGGCCGCTGCGATCGCGGCCTATGCGGGGCTTGGCTACTGGTCGCTGGTCATCGGCCCAGCTGTTTCAGCGGTTGTCGCGTTGGCGGCCGCGTGGCGCGTGGCGCGGTGGAAGCCGCTACGCCCGGATTTGAAAGTCGATGCCGACATATTGTCGTTCGGCGCCAATCTGACGGGCTTCAATCTTGCCAACTTCTTCTCGCGCAATCTCGACAACATTCTCATCGGAAAATATTCCGGCGCGATCGAGCTCGGCTATTACGACCGCGCCTATAAGCTCCTGCTGTTCCCGCTGCAGAACATCAACCAGCCGCTGACGCGCGTGATGGTGCCTCTGCTAAGCCGCATCCATGAGGACAAGGCTCGATTTCGCGACATTTACGTGCGGACCAACTGGATGCTGGCTGCCGTTACCATGCCCGGCATCGCGGCGCTGACGATGACCTCCGATCAGGTGGTGGCGCTTCTCTTCGGCCAGGGTTGGGCGCCGGTGGCGCCGATTTTCGCCTGGCTGGGCATCGCTAGCCTGGTCCAGTCCGTTTCAAGCACCACAGGCTGGATATTCATCTGTCAGGGCAAGACGAAGACCATGTTCCACTGGGGCATCTATTCGTCACTGACGACCGTAGCCGCCTTCATCGTCGGCCTGCACTGGGGTGCCGTCGGCGTTGCCGCGGCCTATGCCATCAGCGGTTACGTGCTGCGCGTTCCCGTGCTTGCCGTGCTGGTCCATCGAGTCGGTCCCGTCACAGCCGCCGACTTTCTGGTCATGCAGGGGCTTTTCATTGCCTCGTCCCTGCTCGCCTGGCACGCGTACTCGTGGTTGCCGGCGTCGCTGACCGGACAGTCAGACCTGCTCGCGGTCTTTCTCGCGATTGCTCTCAATTACGGGATCGGTCTCATTCTCATGCTTGCGGTCGCCCAGTCGCGCCGCGCGTTGTTCACCACCCTGTCCAACGCCGCGCGCAACATCCGCTGAGTGACCGCCGATCAACGGCGCCAGCAGGTTTGTGGCCGACATTGCCGAGGCATGCTCCTCAAGCACGGCCTGAAGGCTGGTCTGGCGATAGAGGTTGAGGTTTGCTGCAAATCTGCCGAGCTTTTCGCCCGCTTCCTCAGGCGTCACCGTGTCGATGTCGAGCAGCATGTCGGCGACACCGATCCGCTTGGCCACTTCCTTGGTCTTGAACTCATAGGCGATTGGCAGCACCGGCGTGCCGACACAAAGCGACATGATCATCATGTGCATACGCGTCGCGACCACGAAGTCGAAGCCTTTCACCAGTGCCATCAACTGTTCCGGCGTGTGGAACGCAGCGTCTACGGTCACATGTTTGGCGATCTCCGGATCGAGTTCGGCGACGATCGCCCGCGCGGTCTTGGAATCGTCATGGGCGTATTCCGGCACCCCCTGACACGTGGAGACGAACGTCACCTCCTTGCCGTGGTCCCTGACGAGAATCGACGCGATCTCGCGGATCGAATCGAGATAGCGGCGCATGCCGCCTTCGCCATCGCTGACGTAATTCCAGTGGCGGACGGAAATGGCGACACGGCCCGTCGGCGCCGGCGGCTGACCGGAGGCTAGAATTTTCTCGATCCTGTCGGTATCGGCAAGGGCGAAGACGGCGTCGGCCACCACGTGGCATTTGCCGAAATCCTTCACCAGATCCTGGATATGGTTTCTGGACCGTTCGTCACGCAGCAGGATGAGCGGGCTGCGGTCGAAGATCGGGCTCAGTTCCTGGCGGTTGTAACTTTTATTGAACGGGCCGAGGGATTGCGTGAAGAAAACCGGATCCTTGCCGAGCACGGCATCAAGCCGAAACTGATTGAGACGTCTTTCGAGATTGTAGTTCTCTACGAGATAGGTCCCGCCTGTCGTGACCACGAGATCGGCGCCAGTGTAGATATCGAGGCTGCGACGGTCACTCCGGCTGAAGAAAGCGCCAATCGCGCTGCTCCCGAACCACCGCAGGGCCTGAAGGACAATTTTGTTGTAGATCGGCTTGATCCAGTTCTTCAGTCCATCGCCATTCTTATACCGGAAAAGGGACTCCGACAGCAGCTTGTGAAATTCAAGGTCCGGATAATCCCTTTGCGGGTAAAGCCTCGCCGCGACCTCGGGCTGGCTGTCGAAGATGAAGAATTGCAGGTCGCTCCCGGCGACTGCCTTTAGGATGTGCCGGATCGCTAGCAAAATCGCTGCATCCCCGGTGTTCAGGCAGACTGTGTTTTCGACCACGATCTTCATGGAATTACCTCATATCGTCAGCAGATTCCGCGGCCAGGCCAGCGGTGCTTAAGACGGGGGTGACCGAAAAATGCTGCACGCCAGGACGATCCCGATGCGCTCCGCGTCACGATTTAGGGCGCCGCACCAGGTGACCAACCGCACGGTCCGAGTGGCGCTAAAAGCTAGCCCGAGATTAACGCCTCAATTTTGCAGTGCAACAGAAAAGGTGGATCGTTGCACCAAAAATGTTGCGATGCAGCAAGACCTGTACTAGGATTCCTCTGGGTGGGCCAACAGCGGTCGAGTTTTCATGCTGCATGTCTTGTACCTTGTGCACGACGTTTCCGACCCGGCAGTGCGCCGAAGGATTACGATGCTCAGGGCAGGTGGGGCCCAGGTCACCTTGGCCGGCTTCCGTCGCACCACGACTCCGATAGCGGATGTCGAGGGATTGCGGCCGATCGACCTTGGCGCGACGCGTGACGGGCGATTCGGCCAGCGCCTCGCGGCGGTCGCCAAGGCGACGTTATCGATGGGCTCGAAGCTTGCCGGAGTGCCGAGGCCCGATCTCATCATCGCGCGCAACCTGGAAATGCTGGCGCTCGCCCGCCGCGCGAGGTCAGCCTTAGGTGCGTCGGTTCCGATCGTATACGAGTGCCTCGATATTCATCGCCTGGTGCTGCGCAACGATGTCCTGGGCAAGGCGCTGCGCGCCACCGAACGCTTTTTGGCCAGGGACGTGAAGCTGCTGGTTACCAGTTCGCCGGCCTTCATAGCCAATTACTTCAAGCCGTTCGGCCAGGTCGCGGCACCCATCGAGCTGGTCGAAAACAAGTATTTCGAGGTCGCGGCGGTCTTGCCTGGCGATGCTGAAGCGGTTGAGAGCCCGCCCGGCCCGCCGTGGCGGATCGGCTGGTTCGGCGCCCTGCGCTGCCGCCGTTCGCTCGAGTTGCTGGCCGATTTCTCCCGCCGAATGGAGGGACGCTTCGAGGTCGTGCTGCGCGGCCGCCCGGCTTTGTCCGAATTCCCGGATTTCCATGGCTTCGTCGAAGCCGAGCCGTGGCTGTCGTTTCGCGGGCCCTACCGCAACCCGGAGGACATGGCTGCGATCTACAAGGAAGTCCATTTTTCCTGGGCAATCGATTTCTTCGAAGCCGGGCAGAACTCCGAATGGCTTCTGCCAAACCGGCTCTATGAGGGCTGCCGTTTTGGCGCGGTGCCGATCTCGATGGGCAACACCGAGACCGGGCGGTTCCTAAAACAGCAGGATATCGGTGTGTTGTTGCCGCAGGCGTCGCCCGAAGCGCTCGAAGCCGAACTCGGCAAGATGGAGGAGCATCGCTTTGCCAGGCTGAAAGGGCGTGTTCTTGCCCGCAACCCGAGGACCTGGAGCTACGATCGCAGCGATTGCCGGGCGCTCGTCGAGCGGCTGCGCAGCCTCACCGCCGTGGCCGGCTCCTTTGCGGCCGAGGCATTGGCATAGGATGGGCAGAGATGGACAGTGGCAGGATGGACAGAGGTTGATGACGCAGACTGAAAAGCCCTCATCCAGCCTGATCGTTATCCCGTGTCTGAATGAAGCCGCCCATATCGGCGCGCTGCTCGATCAATTGCGACCCGCGGCAGCCAGGCTTGACGCCCGGATCATTGTCGCCGACGGCGGCAGCACCGACGGCACGCTGACCATCGTCAAGGATATCGTTGCGAAGGACCAGCGCGTTGTCCTGCTTAACAATAAGCGGCGCATCCAGAGCGCGGCGATCAATCTCGCCGTCGGCACGTTCGGCGAGGGCGCCGACTTTCTGATCCGCATCGATGCGCATGGCGGCTATCCCGACGACTATTGCGACCGGCTGGTCGAGGAGGCATTGGCCACCGGGGCGGATTCGGTTGTCGTTTCGATGCTGACCAGCGGCAGCGGCACCGTGCAGAAAGCCGCCGCCGCGGCACAGAATTCCAAGCTCGGCACCGGCGGCTCGAAGCATCGGCATCTTTCGGGGGGAGAGTGGATCGACCACGGCCATCACGCACTGATGCGGATATCGGCCTTCGAGGCAGTCGGCGGTTATGACGAGACGTTCAGTCACAACGAGGACGCCGAGCTCGATTACCGGCTGAGACAAGCCGGCTACAAGATCTGGATGAGCGGCAAGACGCAGATGGTCTACTATCCACGCGCCTCGCTCAGTGGCCTCTATTTCCAGTATCTCGGCTATGGCCGCGGCCGCGCCAAGAACGTCCTCAAGCACCGCGTCATCCCAAAGGTCCGGCAGATGGTGCCACTGTTGGTGTTTCCGGTCGTGCTGTTGGCCGCCTTCTCGTTTGTGTATTGGCTGGCGGCGGTGCCGCTGCTGGTGTGGGCTTCCGTATGCCTCTTCTATGGCCTGTCGACGGCCATCCGCCAGCGCAATGCCGATATCGCGCTTGCCGGCGTTTCGGCGATGGTCATGCATCTTGGCTGGTCGGTCGGCTTCTGGCTGCAGCTTCTCGGCCTCGGGTCGCGGCGCGAGGCGGCGTGATGGCGGCGCAGGGCAAGAAGCGCAGCATTGACGTCGGCGTCTGCACGTTCCGCCGGCCGGAACTGGCCGACACGCTACGCTCGCTCGACGCCATGGACATGCCTGAAGGGTTCGATGTCGGCATCGTCGTCGCCGACAATGACGACGCCCCGACCGCCCGCGACCTGGTGACGGCGCTGTCGCGGGAATTGACGGTGCCGATCCGCTATCAGCACGCTCCGGCGCGCAACATTTCGATCGCCCGCAACGCCTGCCTCGACGCCAGCACTGCGGATTTCGTCGCCTTCATCGATGACGACGAGACGGCCAGGCCCGCATGGCTCGCCGAACTGGTCGCCATGGCTGAAGCAAGCGATGCCGCCGCTGTGCTCGGTCCGGTCAGGGCGCACTATCGCCCGGATGCGCCGGACTGGATGCGGCGCGGCGATTTCCATTCGACCTTGCCCGTCTGGGTGCGCGGCGAGATCCAGACCGGCTACACCTGCAATGTCCTGCTTCGGATGGGATCTGGGAGCCTGCGCGGCCGCCGCTTCAGCCTGGCGCGCGGCCAGACCGGCGGCGAAGACACCGAGTTCTTCGACCAGATGCACAAGGCCGGCGGCCGCATCGCTTTTGCGCCGGAAGCTTGGGTCGACGAGGTGGTGCCGCGCACAAGGGCGGCATTCGACTGGCTCGGCCGCCGCCGCTTCCGCGTCGGGCAGACGCATGGCCATCTTCTGGGGCGCGACGCGCGCGGCATCGGCCTGGTCAAGCAGGTCGGCCTGGCGTCGGCGAAGGCCATCTATTGCTTCGCTTCGGCACTTCCGGTCCTCATCAGTCCGGTTCGAAGGAACCGAAGCGTGCTGCGCGGCATTATGCATGTCGGCGTCGTCAGTGGTCTGGTCGGCATTCGCGAAATCCGGCTCTACGGTCAGCCTTCGCCACAGGAGGGAGGCAAGCGTGCAGCCTGATGTGAGCTTCGTGATTGCCGCCTTCAATGCCGAGGCGACCCTCGACCGGGCGATCGCCAGCGCCATCGCCCAGAACGACGTCAGCGTCGAAATCATCGTTGTCGACGACAAGTCGCGCGACGCGACGCTCGATGTGGCACGGGCCTATCCGCAGGATATCGTCCGCGTCATCGCCCTGGCCAGCAATCGCGGCCCTGGCGGCGCCAGGAATGCAGGCCTCGACGCCGCCCGAGGCAGGTGGATCGCGGTTCTCGATTCCGACGACGCCGTCTTTCCCAATCGGCTCGCCGCCATGATCGCGCGTGCCGAGAGTGCAGGCGCCGAGATCGCCGTCGACAACCTCCAGGTCATTCGCGAGGACGGTATCATCGAGGCCGCGATGTTCCCGCGGCACTATCTGGAAGGCTTGCGCGAAATTTCGCTGGCCACTTACATCGCCGGCAACATCCTCTTCGAATCAAAGTTCAATCTCGGCTATCTCAAGCCGATCTTCCAGCGCGAGTTCCTGAACCAGAACGGGCTTCGCTATGATGAAAAACTGATCATCGGAGAAGACTACATCCTCTTGGCCAACGCCTTGGCCATGGGCGGCAAATGCGCCGTCGAACCTGATATCGGCTATGCCTATCATATCCGCAGCGGCTCCATCTCCCGTGTGCTCGAGCTTCACCATATCGAAGCCATGCACAGGGCAGATGCGGTGTTCGCTCAAACTCATCAGATGGATGACGCCGCGCAGGCCGCGTTCGCCCGGCGCGGCCGCAGCCTGCGCACGGCCGCCTCGTTCCTGTCGATGGTTCAGCACATCAAGGCGCGGTCGCCATTCAAGGCGATCCTGACAGCGCTCGGCGACCCGGCGGCGATCAGACATATGGGCATGCCGATCGCCGTGCGGTTGCGAAGAATGGCGGCGCAGTTTGCCGTTGGGGTGGGCAGGTGAAGATGCAGGCACATGGAGGGTTTTTCGTGGCCTGTGAACGGACTGAAGTCGATCTCCTCAGAAGGAATTTGCGATGAAGAAAATCAGGAAGGCCGTCATACCGGTGGCGGGGCTTGGAACACGGTTCCTGCCGGCGACCAAATCGATGCCGAAGGAAATGCTTCCTGTCGTTGATAGACCCGTCGTGCAATATGCGGTGGACGAGGCCTTCGAGGCCGGCATCGAGCACATCGTGTTCGTGACCGGTCGCAACAAGGCGGTAATCGAGGACTATTTCGACCTCCATCCGGAACTGATCGGAACCCTGGAACAGACCGGCAAGAAGGCGCAGTTGCAGTCGCTGGAAAGCCTCTTGCCGGTGGCCGGCGCCACCAGCTTCATCCGCCAGCAATCGCCGCAAGGCCTCGGCCATGCCGTCTGGTGCGCGCGCGAAGTCATCGGCAACGAGCCCTTCGCCTTGCTGCTGCCGGACATGGTCTCCTTTGGCGGGCGCGGATGCCTCGCCGAAACCGTCGACCTTTATGAGCGCACCGGCGGCAATGTCATCGCCGTCGAGCGTTGCGAACCGGCCGAGACCAACAAATACGGCATCGTTGGCCGCGGCGCCGAGATCGGCAGTGGCTTCGAGGTGACGGCGATGGTCGAAAAGCCGGCGCCAGCCAACGCGCCGTCGAATTTCTACATCAACGGCCGCTACATCCTGCAGCCCGAGATCTTCGCGCTTCTGGGCAATCAGCAGCGCGGCGCCGGCAACGAGATCCAGCTGACGGACGCCATGGTGCGTCTGTCGAAGGATCAGCCGTTCTTCGCCCAGCCTTTCAAGGGGCGCATGTTCGACTGCGGTTCCAAGGAAGGGTTCATCCAGGCCAACATCGCCTTCGCGCTCGCGCGCGACGACATGAAGGGCCCGGTTTTCGAGATGCTTCAGGAGTTCGTCCGGTCGCATGAACGTCAGGAAGAAGCCGCATAATGCCCATGTTTTGGGAGCATTTTCAGATGGTGGATGGCGCGGGGCTATAGGCCCCGCGCTGTCTGGCACGAAGTTTGCGTCGCTTTTGCGCAAACGCTCCCGATCCTGGCGGCGCCTGCAAGCCAAAGCATGATCCCGGAAAGTGGGTCCCGGTTTCCGGAAAAGATCATGTTCAAATAGTGAGATAGAGCCCATTGCGATCAATCGGAATGGGACCGGCTCTAGAATTGGACCGAAGATGAACTATGCCAACTTTCCTCTCGACAAGAGGATGCCATTGCCGAATTCCGACGCAGGAGACGGCGAAGACTTCATCGATATCGAGCGGCTGCTTGGCATGGCTGCGCGGCAGGCCAAGGTGGTTGCCGTGTGCGCTGTCATTGGCCTTTTCCTGGGCGTGCTCTATTTGCAGACCACGCCGCCCAAATATCAGTCGTACGCGAGCGTGCTGATCGACGAGGGCTTGAACAAGATTGTCGACGACATTTCGGCCGCGTCGACAACCATGCAGACCGATTCCGCCATCCTGAGCCAGATCGAAATCCTGACCTCGACGCGGCTTGCTTCGGTCGTCGTCGACAAGCTGAAGCTCGACCAGAATGATGCGTTCATGAATCCGCCCGTATCGGCTCTGGCGACGGGCGTCGGTTTCGTCCGAAGCGTGATCCAGTATGTCCGCCCCAGTCCTTCCATGCCGGGTGTTGGCGACATCAGCAAGCTCGACCCCGCCGCCCGCGACGCGCTGATGGCGACGTCGCGTCGCGACTACGCAATCCTCAAACTGCAAAGCGAGGTGCAGGCGGAGCGCGTCGGGCGAAGCTTCGTGATCACGCTAGGTTATCAGGCGACGGATCCGACCCTCGCAAACGCGGTCACCAAAGCCTATGCCGATGCCTATCTCGCCGATCAGCTCGATGCCAGCTTCGACGCCACCGAGCGGGCGGCGGTCTGGCTGCAGGGTCGGCTGACGGAACTGCGCCAGAGTTCCCAGGCAGCCTCGCTCGCCGTTGAGAAATTCAGGGCCGAACACGGGCTCGCCGCCAACAGCGATGGCCAGCTGATGAGCGACAAGCAGCTCTCCGATCTCAATGCGCAGCTCATCGTAGCGCAGGCCGACACCGCGCGCGCCAGCGCCCGCTACCAGCAGTACAAGGCGATTGTCGACAGCGGTTCCGACAACGCCTTCAAGGATGCCGCCATATCGAGTGACCAGCCGAGCAGTTCGGTCATCGCGGCGCTCAAGACCCGCTACCTGGCGGTGTCCAAGCGGCTGCAGGACGTCGAGGCGAATTTCGGTCCCGAGCATCCACAGGCGGTTGCGCTCGCCAAGGAGAAGGCCGACATTTCGACCCAGATTTTCGGCGAACTGAAGCAGCTGACCGAAAGCTATCGCAACGAATATGAGGTGGCGCAGACGCGCGAGACCGCGCTCAGGGCCAACGTAGCGGCCGCACAAGGCAAGAGCTCGGTCGATAACCAGACGCAAGTCAAGCTGCGTGAACTCGATCAGCAGGCGACGGCGCTCACCACGCTCTATCAGACATTCCTCGGCCGTTATGAGGAAGCCGCGCAGCAGCAATCCTTCCCGGTCGGCAAGATCCGCATCATCTCGGACGCTTCGATGCCGCTTAGCGCGTCAAGCCCGCGCACAATTGTCGTGCTTGGACTTTCGCTGGTTCTTGGCATGCTGATGGGCGCCGGCTTCGGTGGCCTGAACGAGTTCAACGAACGGTTCTTCAGGACCGGCGAGGATGTACGCGACCGCGTCGGTCTGAAATTCCTCGGCTATCTGCCGATGATCGGCGGCAAACTCGGCAAGGAGGAAAAGCCGGGCGAGACCCAGGTGGATGCCAAGACCGCCAAATCGCTGTCGGCTGCGGAAAAACGGGCGCGCATGCGGGTCAGCATCGATTCGCCTGCCTCGATGTTCTCCGAGACGCTGCGCAGCGCCAAGATCGCCTTCGACGTCGTATTGGAAGGGCAAGGCAGCCGCGTCATCGGCATCATCTCGGTGCTCCCCGGCGAGGGCAAGTCGACGGTCGCGGCCAATCTCGCCGGCCTGCTTGCCACCAACGGTGCCAAGACCTTGCTGATCGACGGTGACATGCGCAATCCCGGCCTCAGCCGGGGCCTTGGCATGGAAGCCGAGCAGGGCTTGATGGAGGCGGTGGTCAACGGCCTGACCTGGCAGTCCGTCGGCAAGATCGACAGGCAGACGAAGCTGGCGATCATCCCGGCAGCGCTGCGCGGCAACTTCTCACATACGAGCGAACTTCTCTCTTCGGCGGGCATGCGGCGTTTTGTCGAGAACGCCAAGGAGACATTCGAATACATAGTCGTCGATCTGCCGCCGCTCGGACCTGTGGTCGATGCCAAGGCCTTCGCGCCGCTGGTCGACGGTTTTGTGCTCGTCACCGAATGGGGGAGCACGCCGCGCGCAATGGTCAGGTCTATGCTGGAATCCGAACCCTACGTAGCCAACAAGATCGTCGGCGCGGTGCTGAACAAGGTCGATCTGAAGAAGCTGGCCAAATACGGGTCGTTCGGCGGCTCGGAGAAATTCTTCGACAAATACTCGACTTACTATCTGGAAAAGTCGGAGGTGCGCGGCAAGGCACCGGTCTGATTTGACCGCTGCCAGGACAAAGCCGGCCGCGTTCCGTTCATCGTGACTGGACGCTCCGGAGCGGACGATCGCCACCCAAGCATCGCCGCGCCGACGACGTCGTGGATCGTGTAGAGTGCATTCTCCGTGAACAATAAAAGACTGCCCGCCGATCCGGAAAAGCCGCGCCGACAGGTAAAACCGCTTCAGCGGCTCAAAGGCCGATCCCGCGCGCCTTCAGGGCGGCGGAGATCTCGTCGAGAATGACCGGATCGTCGATCGTCGCCGGCATCGTCCATTCTTCCTTGTCGGCGATCTTTTGCATGGTGCCGCGCAGGATCTTGCCCGAGCGCGTCTTGGGCAGGCGCTTGATCGTCACCACCGTCTTGAAGGCGGCGACCGGGCCGATGCGTTCGCGCACCAGGCCGACCACTTCACCTTCGATCAGGCCGATATCGCGTGTCACGCCCGCATTCAGCACCACGAAGCCGAGCGGGACCTGCCCCTTCATCGCATCGGCAATGCCGATGACCGCGCATTCGGCGACATCGGGATGGGCCGAAAGCACCTCCTCCATGGCGCCGGTCGACAGCCGGTGGCCGGCGACATTGATGATGTCGTCGGTGCGGGCCATGACGTAGAGATAGCCGTCCTCGTCGACCATGCCGGCATCCGCCGTCTTGTAGAAGCCGGGGAACTCGTCGAGATAGGCTAGGCGGAAGCGTTGATCGGCGTTCCACAGCGTCGGCAGGCAGCCGGCCGGCAGCGGCAGCTTGACCACCACATTGCCCAGCGTGCCGCGCGGCACCTCGTGGCCCGCATCGTCGAGCACGCGAATGTCGTAGCCGGGCATAGGCACGCCCGGCGAGCCGTATTTCACCGGCAGCAGGCCGAGGCCGGCGGGATTGATCGTCATCGGCGAGCCGGTCTCGGTTTGCCACCAATGATCGATCACCGGCACGTTCAGCTTCTGCTCCGCCCATTTGATGGTTTCCGGGTCGGCGCGTTCGCCGGCAAGAAACAGCGTGCGGAATTTGGACAGATCGTATTTCGCAATGAACTCGCCCTTCGGATCCTGCCCCTTGATGGCGCGGAATGCGGTCGGCGCGGTGAAAAGCGCTACGACGCCATATTCCGATATCACCCGCCAGTAGGTGCCGGCATCGGGGGTGCCGACAGGCTTGCCCTCGAACAGGATGCTGGTGCAGCCATGCAGCAGCGGCCCGTAGACGATGTAGGAATGGCCGACCACCCAGCCGACATCGGATGCTGCCCAGAACACCTCGCCCGGCTTGACGCCGAACTCGTTCTCCATCGTCCATTTCAGAGCGACCATGTGACCGCCATTGTCGCGCACGATGCCCTTGGGCTGGCCGGTCGTGCCCGATGTGTAGATGATGTAGAGCGGGTCGGTGGCAAACACCGGCACGCAATCGACATTGGCGCCCGCTGCCCGTTCGCGGGCGACGGCATCGGCGTAGTCGATGTCGAAATGCTCCTTGAGTTCGCAGCGCAGCTGGTCGCGCTGCAGGATCAGGCAGGCGTCCGGCTTGTGGCGGGAGATCTCTATCGCCTTGTCGAGCAGCGGCTTGTAGGCGACGACGCGGCCCGGCTCCAGGCCGCAGGAAGCGGAAATGATCAGCTTCGGTCTGGCATCGTCGATGCGGGTGGCAAGCTCATGCGAGGCAAAGCCGCCGAACACCACGGAATGCACCGCGCCGATGCGGGCACAGGCAAGCATGGCGATGGCCGCCTCCGCCACCATCGGCATGTAGATGATGACGCGGTCGCCCTTGCCGATGCCGCGGTTCTTCAGCACCGAGGTGAGTGCGACCACCTCGCGCTTGAGTTCGGCATAGGTGAACTTCTTGACCGTACCGGTGATGGCGCTGTCATGGATCAGCGCGATCTGGTCGGCGCGTCCGCCCGCCACATGGCGGTCGATGGCGTTGTAGCAGGTGTTGCAGGTGGCGCCGGCAAACCAGCGGCCATAGACGCCGGCAGCGGCATCGAACACCTTGTCATAGGGCGAATACCAGTCGATGGCGCGGGCCGCATCCGCCCAGAATTGTTCCGGGTGGCGTTTCCAGCCCTCATAGACCTCGTGATAGCGTGAAGTCATCCGGCTCCTCCCCAGGAATGATTTTCAACCCTCCAGATAGCGCGCTCTATCCTTGGCCGCAAATGCGCGCTGTTGTGCTGATGACATTTGAGCTGGGGGAGGCGCTATCAAGGGCCGCGACCGCCGCCTCATTGCCGTTACCGGTGAGCCGCGCCAACACGTATCGAGCGCCCTGACAGGCGGAATCCGCTTGGTGAAGGCAAGTTGCTCTAGATCGGCAGGGCCACAAGCATAAGGCCAATGCCGCCAGCGATCAAAATAACCGTCGCCAGCGCTTTTCTGTGACGTTCGAAGCTCGACGGAGCCCGCTCCCAATTGTAACGCATACGCTATCTCCCCACGACCCAGGCAGGTTTTACCTTACTCTACGGAAGAAAAGCAACGGCCGAGCCGGTCGGTTCGGTTGCTTGTCGCCTCGCCTTGACGACTATTTCTGGACGTTTCCTGTCGGGAACGGTCAGCGGAGGCGATTTCGCGAACGGGAGGATTTGTCAAAAGGCAAACCGCAGGTGCCTCCCGGCGGCGGGGAGTTCGAGGTCGGGTGGCGTGAGAGATGGCAGCATCAACCCGGACTATGTTGCGGATCAAAGGGAGAAGATGGTGCAGAAAAGCGGGGTGGAAGCCAGCTTTACATGCCCCAGCGCAGCGCCGCAGTGTGCACCGGCGCGTCCCACAATGTGGTCGTCTCGTCGTCGAGCATGGTGAGTGTGATCGAGCAGCCGGCCATGTCGAGCGAGGTGACGTAGGAGCCGACCAGTGAACGGGTCACCGTCACTCCGTGCGTCTCGAAGATCGCCCGCGCGCTGTTGTACATCAGATAGAGTTCCATCAGCGGCGTGCCGCCGAAGCCATTGACGAACAGCAGCGCCGGGCCTTTCGCCCTGTCGCCGAGATCGCCCAGGATCGCGGCACAAATCTCCTGTGCGATAGCATCGGCGCTTTTCAACGTGTCGCGCCGGCGGCCGGGTTCGCCATGGATGCCGACGCCGAATTCCATTTCGCCGTCGCCGATGTCGAAAGTTGGCTTGCCTGCCGCCGGGACCGTGCAACTGGTCAGTGCCACGCCCATCGAGCGGGTTGCAGCGTTGACGCGATCGCCCAGGGTCTTCAAGGCCGCCAGCGCCAGGCCATGTTCGGCCGCCGCTCCAAGGATCTTTTCCACCACCAGCGTGCCGGCGACGCCGCGCCGGCCGGTCGTAAAGGATGAGTTCTCGACGGCGACATCGTCATTTGTCACGATCTGCTGGACGCCTTCCGACATCTCGGCCGCCATGTCGAAATTCATCACGTCGCCCTCATAGTTCTTGACGATGAACAGGCAGCCGGCGCCGGTGTCGGCGGCTTCCGCCGCTGCCAGCATCTGGTCCGGTGTCGGCGAGGTGAACACCTGGCCGGGGCAGGCGGCGTCCAGCATGCCGTGACCGACAAAGCCGCCATGCAGCGGCTCGTGGCCTGAGCCGCCGCCGGAGATCAGCGCTACCTTGCCCGGCCGCAAGGTCTTGCGGCGGACAAATTTGTGCTCGTCGCCAAGCACGAGAATGTCGGCATGGGCAGCCGCGAAACCGTCGAGGCTCTCGGTCAGCACCGTGTCCACCGAATTCATGAATTTCTTCACGGCCGTCTCCTCCCGAAATAGGCCTGACATCAAAGCAATTCCAGGAAAAGTGTGTAACGGTTTTCCGTCCGGAATTGCGTACAAACTCCAAGCGGTCAGCCACCCTTGCCGGTGATGCTGGTGATCTTCTGGATGAAGTCGTTGACAGCCCTGTCGAGCGCGGCGTTCTGCTTGTCGTCGCCGAAATCCGGCACGACGAGCGAAACATGACGCGTCTTGCGCATGCCTGCCGCGACCGACATTTTTCCCGGATGCGCCTGATGATAGGCCGCGAGAAACTGGTCGCGCTCTGCCGGGCTGAAATGGCACACCGAAAATATAGCCGGCAAATGTTTGGACGGAATCGGGATCGAATAGGCCGGACTGGAAATCTGCGTGACGAAGCTGCGGTGTTTGCCGAGCGCGTCTGCAAGGCGCTGGCGCATGCCGGACGGGCGCTGGTCGATGACGTGCGACAGGATCGTCTTGTAGGCGCGGATTGCCTCTTCGGAGCCGGGTTCGGGTTTCTTGTCGATCATGCCAGCCGCGCCTAAATCGAAACGTCGGCGATGGCCGCCTTGGCCATGGCGAGTTGCGCCGGAGCGACGGAAAGGTCGCGCAGGCCGGCCTCGAGCAGTGACGGGATCGAGGCGGGGTCCGCGCCGGCATCGCCGCACAGGCTGACTGGGACATTTTCACGCGAGCCAAACGCGGTCACGGCAGCGATCAGCCGCAGCACGGCAGGATGACGAACGGAATTCAGATGTGCCACCGCGGCATTGTCGCGGGCCGCCGCCATGACGTATTGGGTGAGATCGTTGGAGCCGATCGAGAGGAAGGCGACCTCGGCAAGCGCTTCCGGCGCGATCGCCACCGAAGGCACTTCGACCATGATGCCGAGTGGCGGCATCTTTTGGGCGATGCCGCGCGCGGCAAGCGCGGCCTGTTCCTCAGCGAATATCGCCGCTGCCTGCCTGTATTCCTCAATAACGGCGATCATCGGGAACATCACCTTCAGACTGCCGTGCACGGCTGCGCGCAACAGCGCACGGATCTGTACACGAAAAACCTCCGGTCTTGCCAGCGACAGCCTGATGCCGCGCAGGCCAAGAAACGGGTTGCTCTCCTCGACGGTGAAGCCGGGCACCGGCTTGTCGCCGCCGGCATCGACGGTACGGATCGTCACCGGCTTGTCGCCGGCCCACTCCAGCACCTTGCGGTAGGCGCGATATTGCGTCTCCTCATCCGGAAGCGTCCTGCCGAAGAGGAATTCGGTGCGCATCAGCCCGACACCGTCGCAGGTAGCGATGTCGACGGCGTCGACTTCGGACGGGTCGGCGATGTTGACCTGCACGCGAACGGGCGTGCCGGTTCTGGTCACCGCCGGCCGCGCCAGGAAAGTCCCGGCCCGGTCCCGGCGCGCCGAGAACGACGACCACGAATGGCGAAAGGTGTCGATGTCAGCCTTGGAGGGTGACAGCACGATGCCGCCATGTTCGGCGTCGAGCAGGGCGATACCCGCAGGGCGAGCCGGCGAAGCGCCCAGCCCGACGACCATGGGAACGCCGCGCGAGCGCGCCAGCATGGCGACGTGGCTGGCGGTGCTGCCTGCCTCCAACGCGACGCCGCCGCCGCCGCTCCAGTCGGTTTCGAGAAAGCGCGTCGGCGCGATGTCCTCGCCATAGAGAATGGCGCCGGCCGGTGCCTGGATGTCGCTATCCTTGGTCAGTGCCCGCAGCACCTGGTCCCTGATGTCGCGTATGTCGGCGGCACGTGCGCGGAAATAGTCCTGGTCCGAGGCATCGTAGCCGGCAATCTCGGCGTCGAGCGCCTGTCGCCACGCCACATCGGCGGGTTGACCAGTCCCGATCGCGGCAAAGGCCGGGCGGCTCAGTGCATCATCCTCCAGCATGGCGATTTGAAATTCAAGAATGTCGGCAGCGTCGCCGTCGGCGGTTTGGATCAATGCGGCGAGACGAGCCGCCGCACTGCCGATTGCAGTCTCAAGCGCGGCTTTCTCATCGTCGGCTGTTTCCTTGCCGACATAGGATGCGGCAATTCGGTCGAGATCGAACAGCGGCCCCTCGGCATAGCCGGCCGAGGCCGAAATGCCTTGCAGCCTAAGCGGTCCGGACATGGTCCGTGCCTTCGTCGAAATCGCGGCGCACCAGTTCGACCAGCGCGTCGACGGCATCATTGGCGCCGTCGCCGTTGGCCCTGATATGCAGCACCGTACCCTTCGGCGCCTTGGTCGCCATCACCTTGACGATGCTCTTGGCGTCGAACCACGGCCCGTTGGCGGCCAGCGCTATTTCCACGTCGGCGGCAAAAGTCTTGGCCAGCTTAGTGAACTTCACCGAAGGACGCGCGTGCAGGCCCACCTCGTGGGTGATCACAACGGTCGCTTCGGCGGATGCGGACATGTCTTCAAGCTTCCCGTTCGCTCACGACGGCGACAATTCATGCGCCGTCGCCACCACTTCCTTCAGCGAGGCGCCGCCGGACGCCTCGGTCGCCGCCATCACCGCGCCTTCGACGATCGGCGCGTTGCACACGATGATTTTTTGCGACCGTGGCTCGCCGATCATCTCCACCGCCATTTCACTGTTGGTCTCGGCGCCGCCGAGATCGACCAGGATGGCGACACCGGCCTCCGACCAGGCCCTGTCGATGGCGCCCATGATCGCCTCGACATTGGTGCCGAGTCCGCCATGGCCGTTTCCGCCGCACCACGCAAGCGGCACTTCGTCGCCCACCATCTGCCGCACCATGTCGGCCGTGCCCTCGGCGACCAGCGGCGAATGCGAAACGATGACGATGCCGACATTGCTCATGGCCGACCTTCCAGCGTTTCGACGATCGTGCGTACCAGAAGCGCGGTCGAACGCGCGCCGGCATCCATGTGGCCGATCGAGCGGTCGCCGAGGAACGAGGCGCGGCCACGCAGGGCCTTCATCGGTACGGTCGCCTTAGCCGCAGCGTCGGCGATATCGGCGATTTCCGATCCAGTCTTTCCCTCGACCAACGCGTCCTGCACCGGCTGTAGGACGTCGAGCATGGTTTTTTGTCCAACCTGTGACTTGCCGCGCGCGGCCACCGCTTCGATCGCCTTGCCGAAGGCCGCGGTCAGATTGGTGCGATCGGGCTCCGCCGAAATTTCCTTGCCGAGCGCCATGAACAAAGTTCCGAACAGCGGGCCGGAAGCGCCGCCGACCGTCATCACCAGCTTGGTGCCGATCGCCTTCAGGGCCTCGGGCAATGGCTTGGCAGCAAACATCTCGGCCTCGGCACGCACCGCCTCGAAGCCGCGCTTCATGTTCAACCCGTGGTCGCCGTCGCCGATCGCCTGGTCGAGCACCGTCAACTCTTCGGCGTGCGCGGCAATCGTATCCGCGGCAGCCGTAATCAGCCCGGCAAGGTTCAGCGCCGCCATATCACCCGCATTCCTGGTTTCCACCCTTCCGGCAGTATCGAAAGAACGCTCATTCGACAACTGGAGCATGCATCAGGCCGCTTCGTGCAGCGCGGCGGCGGCCGCAAAGACCTCGGCCACCGCATAGGCGCCCGGGTCCACAACGCCTTGCAGCTTGCTGCCGACATAGGCGGATCGTCCGGCCTTCGCCTTCTCCATGGAGGAGGTAGCCTCTGCGCCGCGTCGGGCCGCTGTTGCAGCATCTTCCAGGCCATTGGCGTCGAGCGCTTTCAGGGCCGGTTCCAAGGCATCGATCATGGTCCGATCCCCGATCCTTGCACCGCCATAGAAAGTCATCCGCTCCAGGCCAGCTAGCAGCGCCTTGGCCAGTTTGGCCCCGCTGTCCAAACCCTGAGCCGCCGCCGTGAAGAAGATCGACAGCAGCACGCCGCTGGAACCGCCCATGGACGCGCTCAGAATGTCACCTATCGCACCAAGGGTCGCGGAAGGTTCGGCAAGCGGCAGCGTGTCGAGCCGTTCCAGCACGCTGCGTGCGCCGGTCGCTGCCGTCGAGCCGGTGTCGCCGTCGCCCGCCTTGGCATCCAGCGCGTTCAAGGTGCCTTCGAGCGCGATCAGTCTTTCGCAGACCGTGACGATCAGGCGTCTGGTGTGTGCATCCTGGCTGGGCTTGCGCGCCGCACTTTGCCCGGCCGCTTTCGACATCGGCAAGACGGCGGGCGGCACATCAGGCTTTGCCGGCATCCAGGCATGCGGGCCGACTGGCGCCAGCAAGGCTGTTTCGCGTGCCGCGTCGAGCCGGATCAGCGACAGCGAGAAACCGTTCATGTTGAGCGCCGTCATCAGCGGGCCTGGGCCGATGGTCAGCTTGATCGCTTTGGCCAGCGGCGAGCTCAGCACCGCATTGGCGACAACAGACATTTCGAGCGGTGGCACCGAGCCGAGATTGTTGATCAGCAGGGCGTAGCTGGCCGCAGGGTCGAGCCGCGCCGACAGGCGTTCGGCCATGATCGCGACCAGCCTGTCGGCGCTTTGCACCGCAATGCGCTCGACGCCCGGCTCGCCATGAATGCCGAGGCCGAGCTCGCCGTCATTTTCACCGAACCGGTCTTCATGCGGCTGGCCGGGGATCGAGCAGGACGACAGCGACATGCCGAACGAAACGATATCCTTCGCCGCCGCGCGCGCGGCTGCCGCAACGGACGCCAGGTCATGGCCGGTTTCCGACAGATGGCCAGCGATCTTGTGCACGAACAAGGTGCCGGCAACGCCGCGCGGCTGGGTGATGTCAGGCAAAGCGATGTCGTCGGCGACGATCACCATCTCGACGCGAAACCCTTCGGCGCGCGCCTTCTCGGCCGCGAGGCCGAAATTGAGGCGGTCACCTGTGTAGTTCTTGACGATGAGCAGGCAGCCGCCCGGGCCGGTCACCGCGCGAATGGCCGCCAACACGGCTTCGACGCTTGGCGAGGCAAAGATCTCGCCCGAGACCGCCGCCGTCAGCATGCCATTGCCGACGAAGCCGGCATGCGATGGTTCGTGCCCGGCGCCACCGCCGGAGACGATGCTGACCTTCGTCTTGTCCCAACCGGCGCGCAGGATGACCTTGATTTCGGGATAGCCATCGAGACGGGCGAGATCGCCCGCGCCAATAGTTCGCAACAGGCCCTCCAGCGCCTCGGTGACGATCGTTTCCCTGCGATTGAAAAAGTGCTTCATCGAATTCGTCCCGTACTCGCAAAGTCGAAAACCGGTGCTGAACCCTTGGCTAGCAAACACCGAAAATCGTTCACATCAGCCCGTTCACATCAGTCGTTGTCCATCGGCGCCAAAATACAGCGGCGACCGGTAGCGGATCACCACTCTGTCGCCCTGCGCCAGATCCGTGTCGGGATCGGTCAGCGTCACCAGTTTCTTGGGTCCCACCGTCACATGCAGGTGGTTCTGGTCGCCGAGATGCTCCACCCAGTCGACGACGCCGTCGGCATGGCCGTTGGCAGCCTTCTCGATCGCCAGATGTTCGGTGCGGGCGCCGATTGTCTTGGTTCCCGCCGGCGCGCCACTATCGGGCAGCAACCCCGTCGGCAGAAGATTGATCGCCGGCTGGCCTAGCCTTGCCGCGACATGCAGGTTAGCCGGCTCAGAATAGATCGTCCGCGGAGAACCGATCTGCACCAGCTCGCCATCGGCAAGGATACCGATGCGATCGGCCATGGTCATCGCCTCGATCTGGTCGTGCGTGACGTAGAGCATGGTGGCGCCGAGCTCGGTCTGGATGCGCTTGAGCTCAAGCCTGAGGTCCCCGCGCAGCTTGGCGTCCAGCGACGACAGTGGCTCGTCCATCAGATAAATCGACGGCTTGCGCACCAGCGCGCGGCCGATGGCGACGCGCTGCATTTCGCCGCCCGAAAGCTTGGTCGAACGGTTGGCGAGCTTGTGATGGATGCGCACCATCCTCGCCACCTCCTCGACCCGGCGGCGGATCTGGTCTTCCGGCATTTTCCGCGCCGGCGAGCGCAGCGGGAAGGCGAGGTTGTCGAACACCGACAGATGCGGATAGAGCGAATATTGCTGGAACACGAAAGCCGTATCGCGCTCGGCCGGCGACAGCGCGGTGGCATTGTGGCCGCCGATTTCGATCGTGCCGGAATCCGGCCGCTCCAGCCCGGCGATGAGCCGCAGCGTCGTCGTCTTGCCGGCGCCGGTCGGCCCGAGCAGCACGACGAACTCACCATCCGATATATGCAGGTCGAGGCCATTGACGGCGGCATGGTCGCCAAAACTCTTGGTCACGTTCCTGATGCGCACGTCAGCCATGACGGGCCCTCCGCTCAGAGGCCACATCGTGGATCGCGGTTCTCACCGCGCGGCCGGATCCCTTCTCGAACAGCGACAGCCGCGCGCTGCTCAGCGTCAGGCCGACATGATCTCCGGTCGAGAGCCGGATTTCGGCCGGCACGCGTGCCTTGATGATGCCGTCCGCCGTCTCCACCGCGACGATCTGCGTGGTGCCGAGATATTCGGTGCCATAGATGGCGCCGCGCAGCTTCGAATTGTCATCGAAGCGGATGTGTTCGGGCCTGATGCCGAGCGCCATGTCGACCGGCGCAACATCCTCGCGCACCTCCGGCACCGCCACTTTCGCACCTTGCACGACGATCTCCCTGGCGCCTTTCGCCAATCCACCGCCAAAGCCCAAGAAGTTCATCGGCGGCGAGCCGATGAAGTCGGCGACGAACATGGTCGCCGGGCGGTCGTAGATTTCGCGAGGTGTGCCGAACTGTTCGATGACGCCATGGTTCATCACCGCGATCTTGTCGGCCATCGACATCGCTTCCATCTGGTCGTGCGTAACATAGACGGTCGTGGCGTGGATGCGGTTGTGCAACTCGCGCAGTTCATGCACCATCAGATCACGGAATTCGGTGTCGAGCGTACCAAGCGGCTCGTCCATCAGGAAGCATTTGGGCCGCCGCACGATGGCGCGGCCGAGCGCCACGCGCTGGCGGTCGCCACCGGCAAGGCCGGAGACGGATTTGTCGAGCAGGTGGTCGATGCGCAGCAGCTTCGCCGTCTCCTCGACCCGCGTGCGGATCTCAGCCGACGGCATGCCTTGCGCCAGGAGCGGAAAGCCGATGTTCTTGCACACGTTCATGTGCGGATAGAGCGCGAACAGCTGGAAGACGAAGGCGATGTCGCGCTCGCGTGCCCGCAGCATGGTGACATCGTCGCCGCCAAGCAGGATCTGGCCGCCGGTCGGCAATTCGAGCCCGGCAATCATGCGCAATGTCGTCGTCTTGCCGCAGCCCGACGGCCCGAGCATGACGAAGAATTCGCCATCCTCGACGACGAAGTTGGAATCCTGCACGGCGACGAAATCGCCGAAGGCCTTTCTCAGGTGCTGGACGCGAATTTCGGCCATGATTATTCCGGGAATTTCGAGACGACGATGAACATCACGGTGCCGGCGAGCATGGTGATGAAGGAATAGGTGTAGAGCGACAGCGCGAAGGGCTGGAACAGCATCAGGAAGCCGATGGCGATCAGCGCCGTGGCGATGTTTTCCATCAGCCCGCGCCTGGCCCAGCGAGGCCATGATGATTTCCTGGAGTTGGCGGCGCGCGTCATACGTAGCCTTCCTTTTCCACGTCCAAAGGGAGAGATGGCTGCCAGGTGGTTCCCCCACTCCGTCGCTGCTTCGCAGCGCCACCTCTCCCCCCTCCGGAGGGAGAGGAAGGGAGCCTGGCTGAATTAGGTTCGCGCCCTTCCTCTACCCCGTCGATCGGGGGAGAGGTGTGGGGCGAAGCTCGGCGGGGGGGGGGGGGGCCAGGCGCGGCGGCCCCCCCGAAAATTGGCCCCGTGGCAGGCGCGCGATAGGAT